>CAZHLB010000393.1:0-6411 GCA_964533005.1 uncultured Saprospiraceae bacterium | reverse complement strand
CCTCGCCCGCAAAAAAATGCCTGCCAGCAACCCAAAAGCAAACCCGCCGATGTGCGCCCACCAAGCCACGCCGCTGGTCGCTTCCGTCGGCACATCGAGGTCAGCCCTGCCGTTGAGCCATTGCTGCCAAATCCAAAAGCCGAGGAACAGCAGTGCCGGAACCCGAAACACCAAAATCAAAAGCAGCACCTTGATTCTGGAGTGCGGAAACATCACCAAATAAGCGCCCAGCACCGCCGAAATTGCACCGCTCGCCCCGACCATCGGCATCTCGCTGAATGGGTGAAAAAAGATGTGAGCGCCCACCGCCGCCAACCCGCCCAGCAGGTAAAAAAGCACGAATCGAACATTGCCCACCGCCGCCTCGATGTTGTCTGCAAAGACCCAGAGGAACAGCATATTGCCGATGAGGTGCAGCCAGCCGCCGTGCAGAAACATGGAAGTCACCAGCGTGTGCAGGTCTTCGCCGTGAGCGATTTCGACGGGGATGGAGCCGTACTCATACACGAAAGACGCCAGTTGTGCCTCTGGCATTCGCGCTTGAAAAATGAAAACGGCTACGTTGAGAATGATGATTCCGTAGCTGAACAAAGGGGTGAAACCGCCCCGAACCTGGTCGTCTCCGATGGGAAAAATCATAATTGCTGATTATTGATTGCTGGGTGTCGAGCAAATTTTCAAAAACAATCAGCAATCGGCAATCAACAATCAACAATTCCGAGGCGTGTCTATCTTTGGGCGGCACGAATCAGTGCTTTTTTTCACCTGTCAAGCTACTGCGAATGTTTATCTCCGATGTTGTCAAGCACTTGATTATCCTGAATGTACTGATGTTTCTGGGAACGCAACTCATGGGCGACCCTCCTTACGAAACTGTGGTTCGGCGTGCCGAAGGAGGCGGCGTTTTCAGCGAATGGGGGCGCCGGCAATTGGCGGTTTTTTTTCCAACTTCCGACTATTTCCGCCCCTACCAGATTGTCACTTACATGTTCATGCACGGCGGCGTGGCGCACATTTTTTTCAACATGTTCGCCTTGTACATGTTCGGCTCGCCGGTCGAGATGGCTTGGGGCGCAAGGCGGTTCCTGTTCTACTATTTTTTCACTGGGTTCGGGGCGTTGGCGCTCCAGATTTTGGTGCAATACATCGAATGGCAGCAAGGCGGTGACCCCCGTGCTTTGAATGTGCCGATGCTCGGCGCTTCCGGTGCTGTGTTCGGAATCCTGGCAGCATACGGAATGCAATTTCCCAACAGCATTATCCAGATGATTTTCCCGCCGATTCGCATGAAAGCGAAGTGGTTTGTCATCATTTATGCCGGGCTGGAAATCGTGCTGGGCTTGAGTCCTTTTCAAACCGGGGTGGCTCACTTTGCCCACGTTGGCGGTGCGCTGTTTGGCTTTTTACTTATTTTGTACTGGCGCAAGCGAGGCGATAAGCTGTATTAGTTCTTCGGAGAGCGGTGATTTTTGAGGAAAATTTTTTCAAAAATCACCGCTCTCCACGTCTATTCACACAACCATGTTCAGCTCCATTTGGGACGATTTAAAGCGGCAGTTCAGCCACGGAAATACGTTGACTCGCATCATCCTGGTCAACATTGCGGTGTTTGTCGCCGTCAATTTGTTTCGTTTCATTCTCTACCCGATTGACGGCGGAACGCAAGACACCTACACCAAACTCATCCATCTGCTCGCCGTCTCCTCCGACTGGAAGCTCAACCTGACACATCCTTGGACTTTCATCACCCATATATTTCTACACGAAGGCTTCTGGCACATCCTGTGGAACATGCTCTTTTTGTACTGGTTTGGCAGAATCGTCGGCGACCTACTCGGCGACCGGCGGGTGTTGCCGGTTTACCTGCTCGGCGGGCTGGCTGGCGGCTTGACTTATTTTGCCATGGCAAACATTCCCGGCTTGCCTTGGGGAGTTGGAATGTATGCCCTCGGCGCTTCCGCTGCCGTGAACGCCACCTTGCTCACGGCGGGAAAAACGGCGCCGGACTACAACATCCCGCTGCTTTTTTTCGGAGATGTAAAGCTGAAATACATCGTCGTGGTTTTCTTGCTGCTCGACTTGATTTCGTTGTCGTGGAACGCCAATTCCGGCGGCGCTTTCGCCCACCTCGGCGGTGCGTTCATGGGCTACATTATTGCGGTACAGTTGCAAAACGGGCGAGACATGACAGCACCGGTCAGCCGCATTTTGCAAGCCATTTCCTCTTTTTTCACAAACCTGTTCGGCGGGCAAAGCCGCCCGAAACCGGCGCAGCGCAATCCCAACCGCCAAAAACAAAAAGTATCCCGTCCCGCTTCCGGCGGCAGCCGCCCAAGCCGCCAGTCAAACGACACGGACGAGCTTTCTTTCCAGGAAAAATTAGATGCCATTCTCGATAAAATCAAGCGTTCGGGCTACGACAGCCTCTCGGCTGCGGAGAAAGAGTTCCTGTTCAATGCCAGCAAGAAATGACCGTGAAAGCATTTTCCAACTCCCTTCGCTGGGCTAACATCTTGCTGATTCTCGCAACGCTGGCAGCCTACCTGTCTCCATTCATCAATCCCGATGCGTTTTGGCTGTTCACTTTCGCCGGGGTAGCCTATCCTTTTTTGCTGCTTAGAAATTTGTTCTTCATCCTGTTTTGGGCATGGCGGCGCAACCGGTATTTTTTGTTTTCGCTGGCTTGTGTGTTGGCGGGTTTGGGATACCTCACTGGCTTTTTCGGCTTCCATTTTTTCCAAAATGAACCCGGCAAAAACGACCTGAAAGTGATGACTTACAACGTCGCCGACCTGCGAGGATTCGAGAGCGAAAAGGGCGAAAAGCGAGAGCAAAAAGTGGCGAAACTGGAACGCTTTGCCGAGAAATACGGGCAACCCGGCATCCTCTGCACCCAGGAATCAAAAGGCGAAAACACCATCTCGGCGCTGCGAAACGCCTTCGGTTTCACCCATTATTTCAAGGCAAAAAGCACCGCCATTTTTTCAAAATACCCCTTCGTCCGGCAGGATGCTATTTTGTTTGAAAACTCCAGCAACTCCTGCGTTTGGGCAGATTTGAAGACTCCGGCGGGCGTCGTGCGGGTCTATTCCGTCCACCTGCAATCGAACCGGATGAGCTACACCGCCAACAAAATCGCCACCGAGGGCGACCTGCGGGAAAAGCAAACCTGGCGAGACATCCGCTTCGTTTTCAGCCGCTACAAACAGGCGGTGCAGGTGCGGGCGAGGCAAGCTCGGATGGTGGCAAAACACATCGCTCAAAGCCCTCACCCGGTGATTGTTTGCGGCGACTTCAACGACCCGCCAGTTTCCTACGTCTATCGGCTTTTGAGTGAAAATTTGCAGGATAGTTTTTGCGAAAAAGGCGGTGGGTTGGGGACGACTTTTGCCGGAAGGCTGCCGTTTTTGCGCATTGATTACGTGCTGGCGGACGAGCGTTTTAAAGTCCTTTCTCACCGGGTTCCCAAGCTGGAACTCTCTGACCACTTGCCCGTTTTGGTCAGTTTGAAAATTGTCCAATGATTGCTCCACGCATAGCAATCGACAATCAACAATTATCAATTTTTACTTTTGCGCCCGATGAAAAAGCAGCTATTGATTTACAACAGTTTGACGCGAGAAAAGGAAGTTTTTAAGCCCGTTCACGAAGGTCACGTAGGCATTTACGTGTGCGGGCCCACCGTTTACAGCGACGTTCACCTCGGCAATTGCCGCACCTTCGCCAGTTTCGACGTGGTTTACCGCTACCTGATGCACCTGGGTTTCAAAGTGCGCTACGTGCGCAACATCACCGACGTGGGTCATCTCGAAGGCGAAATGGGCGACGGCAGGGAGGATAAAATTTCCAAAAAAGCCCGCCTCGAACAGGTCGAACCGATGGAAATCGTGCAGCGCTACATGAATGGTTTTCACGAGGTTATGCACATTTTGAATGCCTTGCCGCCGAACATCGAGCCGAGGGCAACGGGTCATATTCCTGAGCAAATAGAAATGGTGCAAGCCATCCTCGACAACGGCTGGGCTTACGAAAAAAACGGTTCGGTCTATTTTGACACGCCCAAGTTTGAGAAGCAATTTGGCGTCTATGGCAGGCTTTCCGGCAGGAAAATCGAGGAGCTTTTTTCCGAAACGAGGGACTTGAAAAACCAGGACGAGAAAAATCACCCATCCGATTTTGCCATTTGGATAAAAGCTGCGCCGGAACATTTGATGCGCTGGAATTCGCCCTGGTCGGTAGGTTTCCCCGGCTGGCACTTGGAATGCTCGGTGATGAGCACAAAATACCTGGGCGAGACTTTCGACATCCACGGCGGCGGCACGGATTTGAAGTTTCCGCACCACGAAAACGAAATCGCCCAAAACGTCGGCGCCTGCGGTCACGCCCCCGCCAACTACTGGATGCACGGCAACATGCTCCTGATTGACGGCGAAAAAATGAGCAAAAGCAAAGGCAACACGCTGACACCGAAGGAGCTTTTCACCGGCTTGCCAGATGACCCGAAGCGGGAAAAGTTTCCCATTTCAAAAGCCTACTCGCCCATGGTGATGCGGTTTTTCATGTTGCAAACCCACTACCGCAGCACCCTCGACCTGACCGACGAGGCGCTGCAAGCTGCTGAAAAAGGCTACCGGCGGCTGATGGAAGGGAACAAGGTTTTGCAAAGTCTGGCACACTCCGGCGGCGGTGCTGGCTCCCCTTTAGGGGCTGGGGGTAGTGACTTGGACAAGGAAATCAACGGGCTGATTGAGCTTGCTTTTGAAGACATGAGCGATGATTTCAACACGCCCAAAGCACTGGCGAACCTGTTCGAGTTGGTCACCAAAATCAACAGCCTGAAAGGTGGTCAACTGTCCTTGCAAGACCTGACCGAAGTGACTTTGGAGCGTTTGAAAAAAACTTTCAACGACTTCATTTTCAACATTTTCGGTTTGAAAGACGAGGACTTCGACAACTCCGGTGACGGCGTGGTGGATGGATTGATGCGCCTTATTTTGGACATCCGCCAGGAAGCCCGCACAAAAAAAGACTGGGGTACTTCCGACAAAATCAGGGATATTTTGAAGGAACTGGAAATCCAGGTCAAAGACGGAAAAGAGGGAGCCACCTGGTCAAAGGGATGAGGAATGAGGGATGAGGAATGAACGCCCAAGCTCATTCCTCATTCCTCATTCCTCATACCTCATCCCTCGAAACAAAACCTATTTTCGCCCCGTTTTTTGAAGCCCGGCGGAAGGTGACACCTCGAAAATGCCTGATTTTGCTGGCAACCTCCAACTTTCCGAAAGTTTGAAACTTTCGGAAAGTTGGGGGTTGCCAGCAAAATCAGGCATTTTCAAGACGCCACCTTTCATCCCGGCGCTTTTCTTTCCCTTTCAAACATCATAAATCGAATGTCTCAAACAGCTTTCAAATCCGACGTCGAAGCCGTTGACGCTTTGGCGCAATCGTACGGCAATTTAAAAAAGGAGATAGGCAAGGTCATAGTAGGTCAGGATGAGGTGGTCAAAGCCGTGCTCATTACCTTGTTTGCCAACGGGCATAGCCTGCTGGTCGGGGTGCCAGGCTTGGCGAAAACCTTGCTGGTCAGCACCATTTCCGAAGTGTTAGACCTGGCTTTCAAGCGAATCCAATTCACGCCCGACCTCATGCCGAGCGACATCACCGGCTCGGAAATCCTCGACGAAGACCGGCATTTTCATTTCAACAAGGGGCCTCTTTTCGCCAACATCGTTCTGGCTGACGAAATCAACCGGACGCCGCCCAAGACGCAGGCTGCTTTGCTCGAAGCCATGCAAGAACGTTCGGTGACGGTCGCTGGCGACCGCCATGTTTTGCCTGCACCGTTCTTCGTTTTAGCGACGCAAAACCCAATCGAACAGGAAGGAACCTACCCCTTGCCGGAGGCGCAACTCGACCGTTTCATGTTCAACATCCCGCTCGATTATCCCAGTTACGAGGAGGAAATCAACGTGGTGAAACAGACGACCGGCGTTCAAAAAGCTGACTTAAAACACATCCTGAACGATGTGCAAATTCTTGCCTTTCAACAACTTGTGCGTAAAATTCCGGTGGCGGACAACGTGCTGGAATATGCCGTTTCCCTTGCCACGAAGACTCGACCGGGAACGGAGCGGGCTACGCAAAAGGTGAATAATTACATTTCCTGGGGAGCGGGGCCTCGTGCTTCGCAGTACCTGGTTTTGGGCGCAAAAGTCCACGCTGCCATTCGTGGGAAATATTCGCCGGACATCGAAGACGTTCGAGCCATTGCCAATTACGTGCTGCGCCATCGCATCGTGCGGAATTACAAGGCGGAAGCGGAAGGGGTGACGGAGGCGAATATTATTGAGAGCTTGTTCTGAAAACAAAAAAGGGAGGCGGTTTTCAGGGTGATTTTTTTCAAAAATC
>CAZHLB010000392.1:0-6425 GCA_964533005.1 uncultured Saprospiraceae bacterium | reverse complement strand
GTGAATTTGACCCGACCTACCCGAAGTGCTTGAAAAAGTGTTTTTTTGTAGGCAAAACCAAGCGTCCCCCTAAAATCAAAGGCTCAAGCAAATACTCCTTCCCTCTTTTTGGCTTCCTCCTCACCCTACGGGAACACCACCTTTCACTTTCACAAACCTGTTCAAATCATGCGTTGGGCACTACTTTTCCACTTCCTCCCCGCCGCACTTTTTTCGCAAAATCTCCAACTCCAGTGGGAGCAAAGTTTCGGCGGCGGCAATGCCACTTTTCATGCAGTGACCGAAGCCACCAATGGCTACTTAGTCGCTGTCGGCGAGACAAAATCCAAGACACAAGGCGGTTCGGACGGCTTGTTCGTCGTCGCTGACCACAGCACTGGGCAACTGCTTGCCGAGGTCAGGCTGGGCGGCTCGAAGGACGACGTGTTGTACGACGTGGCGCAAACTTTCGACGGGCGGTTTTTGGTCGCCGGGGCGAGCGCATCGTTTGGCAACGGCGGCAACGACGGCTGGCTGGCGCTGGTCGGCGAGCGGGGCGAGAAGATTTGGGAGACCACTTTCGCCACGAATGGCGGCGACCAATTTCGGCGCTTGCTGCTCCTGCCCGATGGGACGGCTTTGCTCGCAGGCTATCAAAATGACAAAAAAACTGGCGACGTCTGGCTCGCAAAAGCGGACGGCAAGCGCATGGTTTGGGAAAAAAACGTCGGCGCTGGCGAGTTTGAAAGTCTTGCCGGGCTTGCGTTAGCGACCGACGGCGGCTTCGTTTTTTGCGGCAACTCCGGTAAAAAAATGGAGGGCGGCGACGGCAATATTTTCCTTGCAAAAACGGACGCCCAGGGCAACCTCGCCTGGAAAAAATCTTTTGGCGAAAAAGGCTGGGAAGAGGCGCTCGACCTGCTGCCCGCACGAGACGGCGGCTTCGTCCTCGCCGGTTTGACCAAATCCAAAGGCGCTGGCGACCTCGACGCATGGCTGGTGAAAACGAGCCGGGACGGTTTTCGCCAGTGGGAAAAAACCTTCGGCGGCAAGGACGCCGACCTCGCCAACGCCGTCGTGCAGACCAGCGACGATGGCTTTTTGCTGGCTGGCGCAACGAAATCGCACCGCAGCGGCGCACGATTTTTCAAAGGCTGGGCGGTGCAAGCTTCGCCGGGCGGCGACCTGGAGTGGGAGCAACATTTTGGCGCAGCCAACGAAGACGTTGCCAACGCCGCTTGCGTTTTGCACGACGGCAGCGTCGTTTTGGCTGGCAAAAGTCAATCGCTGGGCGGCAACGCCTGGCTGTTTCGGCTCGCCGACCCGCTGGCGAAAAATGCCCTGGCGGGAATTCGGGACGTGGTCTCCATCGAGCGCACCGACCCTGCCGTTCAGACGCCCGACGGCTCGCTCAAACCCGGCGACGCCACCTGGATTTCTTTTCGCCTGACGAATACGACGGGGATGGATTTGCCGGATTTGCGAGTCCTCGCCGACAATAAATCGGGCAGCGCAGACCTCAGTTTTTGGCAAACAAATTACCTCGGCTCGCTGCGCCGGGGCGAAAGTGCGGAGGTGCGAATTCCGCTGCGGGGCAGCGAAAACTTAGCCACCGGCAACCAAAACCTCTCCTTCACCGTCGCTGCCGGGGCGAAGACTTTGCAGACGTTTGAAAAGACCATCGCCCTGCGAAAACCCGTGCCTGCCACTTTGCAAATCGCTGATTTTCAATTCATCCCCAGCGGTCGCTCCGACGACGTGACCCTGAGCGTGGAAATCGAAAACGCCGGCGACTACACTTCGGGAGCAGCGGAGGCTTTGTTCACTTGCCCGATGGGTGTGAAAACTGCCGGCGGCATGAGCCAGCCGCTCGGCGTGGTCGCCGCACGAAGCAGGCGGAAGGTCGAACTGGTTTTCACCAAAACCCCTCAATTCAAGGGCGACGTGCTTGGCATTCTTTGCATTTTGAAAGAAGGCGGCGCTGAAAAAGTGCGCAAAACTTTGGAATGGCAAGGCGCTTCCGGCAGCCGCTCCGTCGTGGCGAGTGGGCCCCTGATGATTTGGACTGACCCTGCTCCGCACGAGTTGGGCACGAACAAAATCAGGCGCTCGGACAGCGATTTTGAGTTCAAAATGACCGTCGTTTCGCCTTCGTCGCTGACGCCGAAAGACTTCAAACTCAGGGTGAACGGGGTGGAAATGGAGGGCAATAAATTCAACGAGGAGGAGCTTTCGCCGCCGGAAAAGAAGAACCTGCAATACACCTACACCTACAAAAACAAGGTGCCGCTCGCCCAGGGAAAAAACCTCCTCGAAGTGACCATCGGCGACCTCGTTTCCGAAGCTTTGGAGATTGAATTCACGCCCGAACGGGCGAACCTGCACGTGCTCGCCATTGGGCCCAACCACGTTGACTTGCAATTCACCAGCAAGGACGCCCTCGATTTTGCCAACGCATTCCGCAACCAGGGCGGCGCTGGCAGGCTGTTCAGCGAGGTGAAGATTTACGAAAAAACGACCCCGGAAGGCACTGGTTTGGAAGGCATCAAACAGGCAGTTTATGACTTCGCCTACCAGTGGGACGATGGGCAAATCCGCCAAAATGACCTGCTGCTCGTCTTCATCAGCTCGCACGGAAAAATCGTGGACAACCGCTTCAAAATCCTGCAAACCGGCTTCAACCCAAAATACGAGCGGCTGGCGCTGGACTACAAAAGCGACGTGCTGGAAGTGCTGAACGGTATCACTTGCAAGAAGCTGATTTTCATTGACGCCTGCCATTCCGGCGGGGCGAAGGAAGGCTACGGCGGCTTGAGCCAGGCAGTGGTTGACCTCGCAAAAGCGCAACCCGGCGTCAGCACTTTGACCAGTTGCGGCAGCACGGAAAAATCGTACGAGGACAAGGCTTGGGAAAATGGCGCATTCACGGAGGCGCTGCTGGAAGCTTTTTCGGGGAAATCTTGCTCGGATGCGCAAGGCAGTTTTTCGGCGGACGCCGACGCCGATGGCATTTTGCGGCTGGGCGAATTGTATGATTTTTTGCGGCGGCGGGTGCCTGCGATGGTTCGCTCGGCGATACCGAGTGCGCCGACTTCGCAGACGCCTTTTATGCCGGAGAGCCAGTTGGATAGGGGGTTGCCGGTGTATTATTTGAGATAAAGGCTGCGCCCGGAAATGTCATCTGAAAAAAAAATTCATTTTTTTTCAGATGACATTTCTAAACCATGCTGCTACCCAGGCAAGTTTGTCCGAACTTGTTCTTTGTTGCCCGGCGCACCGGGAAACGTTGCCAAATTTGATTGCACATGACTACCTGTTTTTGGGTTACAATTTTTTTGCTCCTTCGGGTAGGGTCGAGTTTTGGCGGTTGAGTTGGTGCGAGAACAAAAGCACTCAAAACTCAACCCTTCTCAAAATCATGTCGCCATGAAAAAGGCTACGTTTTTCTTGCTCCTGCTACTTGCCAGCACGGGTAGCCGGGTTTGGTGTCAAACCTACCCGACGCCTGACGCTCCTGAGGCCAAAACGGGCGATGCAGATACAGCCAAAGCCAAGACCCTTTTTTTACCTCCACCACCTTTCGGCTTGCTGCAAGTGACAAGCCCCGACACGCTGGCTTTTCTTGCCGTCAATACAGACACGGTAGGCACAGCCGGTCATTTTGAAACTACCAGTTTGACCAACTACAAACCTACCCTGGAGGTGGTCAGCAACAGCGGTTATGCCATCAAAGCTACCTCCCCGTTTCATGGACTTGCTTTTTTAGGCGCCACAGCTCCGGCTGGCGTCAAGGGAGAAGCCACTCTTGGATTTACTTTCGGAGTGCATGGATTGAATTTATCAACCACAAATTTTGCTGCCGGCGTCAGAGGGCAGGCAACAGGTTTGAGTGGAGAGACTTATGGCGTTCACGGCACGAATGATTCGAACACGGATGTTTCTGCCGGCGTCAAGGGGGACGCAGAAGGTTTGACAGGTAGGACTTATGGCGTTTTCGGGACAAATTTTTCAACCTCAACAGGCGCTGCCGGCGTCCGGGGGGCAATGGGCAGTTTGACGGGAGAGACTTTTGGCATACTCGGCACGAATCCTTCCACCACGGATTTTGCTGCCGCCGTCAGAGGAAGTGCATTGGGTTTGATGGGTCGGACTTACGGCGTGCAGGGCACAAATCCTTCCACCACTGATTTTGCTGCCGGCGTCAGGGGGGATGCAACAAGTTTGATGGGTCGGACTTATGGCGTGCAGGGCACAAATCCTTCCACCACAGATTTTGCTGCCGGCGTCAGGGGAGAAGCATTGGGCATGACAGGATTGACGCTTGGCGTATTAGGCACAAGTGCTTCCACAAGTGATTTTGCTGCCGGCATCAGAGGGGAAGCAACCGGAGCGACCGGGCGAATTTTCGGTGTGCATGGAGCTTCCCACTCGGTTGCTTCCAATGCTGCCGGGGTTTTGGCGATAGGCAACGGAGCGGCGGGAAATGGCATGCCCCGAGCGGCAGCACTTGAAGTCCGTAGTGGCGCCATTCGCGTGACCGGTACACCAAAACCGACCGGCTCTGCTGTAATCAACACGTTTTTTGAAATCCTGAGTTCAACGGAGTATCCTACCGACCCCTACCCACATTGTCACACCATCGGATGTTACGGCGATACGGTCATCAATAATGATTTGATTGTGGCGGGCAGCCAAATCTTTCTTAGCGTAGATGAAGACGTAATTCCAACTCCCGGTAAATCGTGCAGCGCCCAGATTTTAACTAAAGCACCCGGCACTGCAACCATTCGCGCTACGGTGTTTGGCTATGGTTGCCAAATGCCCACGTATGGTTGCCAGGGAGAAGTCCAGGTGCATTACCTAATCATAAATCCTTAGCTATCAAATGAAAATGAAAAAACCGAGCGGCTCGCTTCAAGCGAGCCGCTCGGTTAACCGCCAAAAATTCATGTATTTTCGGAATCCGATTCCGAATTTACATAAAAATCACTCGCTGGCTCAGTCAGAAAATACTTGCTGCCTTGTTCCAAGGCAACACCTGCAAATCCGTTCGAGCCTGGCTTTGGTCGCCGCCGTAAACCAGAAAAAGTTCGACGTTTTCAGCGCCCGCCACTGCCTGGAAGGAGAACAGATTCTTCGTAAAATCCCGGTTGATGGTTTTACCGGCTTTGATTTCCACCGCTTTCAGCTTGGCGCCTTCTTCCGCCAGCAAGTCAATTTCCCGCATGTTGCTATCCAGCCAGAAGTAAAAAGCGGGCGTGGCGGCGGCGTGAAAACGTTGCTTGAGCAACTCGGTGATGACCATGTTTTCGAACAAAGCGCCTTTGGCAAAGTGGGCGTTCAATTGCTCCTCGGTCAAAATGTTGAGCAGGGAGCAAGCCAGCCCGGTGTCGTAGAAATAAAGTTTGGGCGACTTGACGATGCGTTTGTCGAAGTTGCGGTGGTACGGCGGCAGCAGGAAAACAATGAAACTCGCTTCCAAAATGCCGAGCCAGGACTTCACGGTTTTCGAGTCAATGCCGAGCAATTTTCCAAGTTCCAGAAAATCTATTACCTGTCCAATTCGCACAGCGCAAGCGCTCAAAAAATGACGGAACATGCGAAGTTCAATTTGACGCACATCTCGTTCGACATAGGTGCGCAAGTAGTTCGGGTAATAATCAGAAGGAGAGATATTCTTATCGAACAGCCGAGGATAACCACCTGTCAGAATGAAAGCCTCCGAAGAAGGAAATTGGAAACCAGCCGCCTGAAGTTCTGTCAAGGAAAAAGGCATTAACTGAAGAATTGCTACTCGCCCAGCAAGCGATTGGGTGATTTTTTCAAGCAGCAGAAAATGCTGCGAGCCGGTCAGAATGTACTCGCCGGTTTTGCCTCGCAAGTCGGTGTAGTGCTTGAGATACGGAAAAAGGGAAGGCACGTATTGCACCTCGTCCAAAATCACTCCACCCTGGTTTTCTTGCAGAAAACTATGTGGGTCGCTTTGTGCGAATTCCCGGTTTTCTTCAAGTTCCATGTTAATAAAGGTGTAGTTCGGACGCAGTTTTTGCGCCAAAGTGGTTTTGCCAGATTGCCGGGGCCCCATTATGGAGAGCAGAGGAAATTTTTCTAAAAGTCCGCTGGCTTTTGCTTCAATTTGACGATAAACCATTGATAATTTGATTTTTGCGCAACCCAGACCAGTCAGCACTTCAAGTGCTGACTGGTCTAAGCACCTTCAAAAACTATGTATTTTCAGAATCCGATTCCGAATTTACATAAAAAACAGCCGCCAATGTCCCAGTTGAAAACGCTTGTTTTTGCCGCAGCGACCACCTTTCCGAAAGTTTGGAACTTTCGGAAAGGTTGCTCCTGCCTGCTTCTCAGCTCCCTCTTTCTCCTTCTGGCGCAAAAAGCCCTCGCCCCACCCAGGCCCCCCCCCCCCCCCCGCGGCGGCCCCCCCCCCC
>CAZHLB010000391.1:0-6448 GCA_964533005.1 uncultured Saprospiraceae bacterium | reverse complement strand
GACACTGCTCCCCTTTAGGGGTGGGGGGTGTGCGCTAAGTTGACGACGATTAACCTCAAAACTTGACCTTAAATCAGCCAAGTAAACTTTGAAAAATATGAAAAGCAAAATCCTTCTGATTGCTCTTTTGGCAAGTGGCGCTACCCTCACCGCCCAGCCCCTCAACCGCCCCACCTACGCCATGATGATTCAAATGGCGGAGGAGCAAATGGAAAAACAAGACCACTACCGGGCGCTCGAATGGTATGAAAAAGCCTACGACGAAAGCAAAGACAAGTCCCTCGCCATCATCATCGCAGACATGAATTACATGTTGCGGGACTACGGTGATGCGGCGACTTGGTACGGCAGGGCTTTTCGCAAAACCAAAAAGGGGCCCGATGCCCCCGAAGAAAAGCGCTTCGAATACGCCCGCTCACTCAAGCAGGCAGAGAAATATGACGAAGCCATCGAGCAGTTCAATACCTACTTGGTGGATGCTACCGACCCGGTACGCAAGGAATTGGCGGAAGTCGAGAAAGTCGGCTGCGAATTCGCACGGGTCGCCAAGCCGCAAGACGGCGTCAACGTTTTGCACGGCGGCAAGGAAGTGAACACGAAAAATTCCGAGTACTCGCCCTGGCTTTCCAACGACAACAAGGAAATGTACTTCGCCGGTGCAGGCACGGACGATTTGCTGGTTATCGAAAAAGACAGCTCCGACGAGCAAGGGATGAAAATTTTCAAAAGCACCCGGGGCGAAAAAGGCTGGTCGGAACCGACTGCCCTCGACGAAGGAACCAACCGCATCGGCTGGCACAACGTCGGCGTGAAACTCTCGCCCGACGGCAAGCGGATGTTTTTTTGCAGGCAAATCCTGGAGGGCAACGTGTTGAAACGCTCCATCATTTTCATGAGCGAAAACAAGGGCGGCTCGTGGAGTCCCGCCGAAGAAGTGAAAGGCGTGAACACGGACAGCGTCGCCAAGTCGCCCGCAGTTGGCGAGTTGTTTGGCAACGAAGTGCTATTTTTTGCTTCCAACAAACCGGGCGGCAAGGGCGGCTACGACCTTTATTACGCCACCTACAAAGGCAACGGGCAGTACGGCGACCCGGTCGCTTTGAGCGAGCGCCTCAACACGGTCGGCGACGAAGACCATCCGTTTTATAGGGATGGCGTGCTGTATTTCAGTTCCACCGGGCACCCCGGCATCGGCGGCTACGACATCTTCATGACCACCTGGAACGGCACGATGTGGAGCAAGCCGCAAAACCTCGGCAAGCCCTATAACTCGCCTGCCGACGACGAATATTTTATGCTCGACCAGGAAGGCTATCATGGTTTTCTGACTTCCAATCGCCTGAGCGAAGGGGCTAAATCGCTGAAAAGCAAGACCTCTACGAACGACATTTACAACGTGGTGCTCAAGAAAATCACGGCGGAATTGGCGGCTTTGACCTACGATTTGGAAACCAAGGAGCCACTCAACGGCGCCACCGTCCAACTGATTGAAGTCAACGACGGCGTACCCAAAGTGCTGACCAGCAAGACCAACAGCGGCGGCAACAACTTCGATTTCCCGCTTGAGCTTGACAAATCGTACATGATTATCGCCACCGCCGATAACTACACGCCAGACACGGCGACTTTCACCACCATCGGCTTGTTCGACTCGAAGACTCAACAGGAGACACTGCGATTGAAACCCGGCAAAAAATTCCGCACCATCCGCCGGGAAGAGCCGTTCACGCTCGAAAATATCTACTACGAATTCGACGACGACAAAATCCTCACCGCCGCCGAAGGCGACCTGGCAGTGCTGGCGGATTTGATGAACAAGTACCCCGACATGGTCATCGAGTTGTCTTCGCACACCGACGCCAGGGGCACCGAGGAATACAACCGCAGCCTGTCGCAGCGCCGTGCCGAAAGCGCCCGCCGCTGGCTGGTGCAGCGAGGCATCCTCCGCAACCGCATCGAAGCGAAAGGCTACGGCGAAAGCGCTCCGAAAACGGTGGACGCCACCGTGACCAAGCGTTTCCCTTTCCTCAAAAACGGCGACGTGCTGACGGAGGAATTCATCAACAAATTCCTGCCCGACTCCACCAAATTCGAGGCGGCGCACCAGGTGAACCGCCGCACCGAGTTCAAAATCATCGCAGGCCCCACCAGCATCGTCATCGAGGAGGAGCAGCTCATCCAAATCGGCAACAAACAGATTGACCCGAACGCTCCGAAGGAGCAGCCGAAGCAGCCGAAAAAGGACGACAAGAAAAAGCCTGCGCCTCGCAAAAACAGCGGCAACAACAACTCGCCCGGCGGCGACAGCATCAAGCCCATGCCCAAATTGGAGAAGATGCAACCTGCCAAGGACAGCGTGAAAATTGACAAACTGTCCTCGCTCTACGGCAAAAAAAACGTGAAAGGCTTGCCCGTCATGCAGTTCAAAGAGCGGGTCTTCGACATGGGCAAAATCAAAAAAGGCGAGCTTCGGGAGCATACTTTCACCTACACCAACGCCGGCGACGTGCCGCTCGAAATTGACCTCATCAGCGTTTGCGAATGCACGACCTACGAGTATTCGCCGAGCGTGGTGCAGCCCGGCGGCACGGGGAAAATCAAGGTGGTTTTCGACAGCAACAAAAAGGAAGGTGAAGGGGCGGATGAGAGCGACGTGGATATTTATCTGAAAAACATTGACCCGGAGATAGATGCGCCGATTTTCGAGCGGGTGAAGTTTAAGTTTGACATCGTGAAGTGAGCAGGTTGTGAACTTGCTCGGCGCAACAAAAAAGCCTTGCCGCAAACGTTTGCGGCAAGGCTTTTTTGTTTGACGGAAACTCGCTCCTCCCTTCGCCAAATGCCAAAAGGAGCGGGTGAAATCCGCCGGATTTGTCAAATCTTTGACCCATGAAAGCGCAAATTCTACCTGGCTCATTCCTGGCAATCGCCGCCATTTTCCTGCTATTTTCCTGCAAAAAAGACCCATCCGGTCAAGCTTCTGCAACGCAAGCTGAAGTCCCCGCCAACGCCATTTTCGAGCTGCTCCCGGCAGCCCAAACGGGCGTGAATTTTTCCAACACCATCCGGGAAACTTTCGAAGAGAACATCCTCAAAAACAGCTACTTGTACAACGGCGGCGGCGTGGCAATCCTCGACGCCAATAACGACGGGCTGCCCGACCTTTATTTCACCGCTACGCAAGGCTCCAACCGCCTCTACCTGAACAAAGGCAGCCTCAAATTTGAAGACATCACCGACCTGGCAGGCGTCGCTGGCAATGGCGGCGTTAAAACCGGCGTCACCATCGCCGACGTCAATGCCGACGGCTGGCAGGACATCTACGTTTGCCGTTCCGGCGCATTGCCTGACGCCAACCGGGGCAATTTGCTCTACATTAATAATGGTGCGGCGGGCATGAAAAACGGCGTCCCGGTTTTCACCGAACGCTCGCAGGAATTTGGCTTGAACGACCGCTCGCCCTCCAACCACGCCAACTTCTTCGACTACGACCTCGACGGCGACCTCGATTGCTACGTGCTCAACCACCCGATTGCATGGAGCAAAGTCAACAGCATCCGGGGCAGGCAGGAAGGGGGAAAATTCATCCGGGAAACTGCGCCCACCGACGAGTGGGAAAGCGATAAACTTTATCGAAATGATACCCCCCTCGAGGGGGGCGGGAGGGTGAAATTCACCAACGTCAGCCAGCAGGCGGGCATCAACAACCGGGCTTGGGGCTTGAGTGCCACCGTTTCCGATTTCAACGAAGACGGCTATCCCGACCTGCTCGTCGGCAACGACTACATCGAGCCGGACTACCTCTACATCAATACCCCCCTACAGGGGGGCAAGGGGGGTGAACGCACTTTTTCCATCCAAACCGACCGCTATTTCCGCCACACCAGCAACCACACGATGGGCGTGGACATTGCCGATTTCAACAACGACGGGCTGATTGACCTCGCCGCCCTCGACATGATTGCCGAAGACAACCGCCGCCAAAAAGAACTGATGACCACCATGTTGCACGACCGATACAAAGCCCTCGTGCAGTTTGGCTACGGGCATCAAATCATGCGCAATGCATTGCAAGTAAATACCGGCGCCACCCCCCTTGAGGGGGGCAGGGGGGTGGCTGACGGTGGTGCTACATTCAGCGAAATCGGCAATCTCGCTGGCGTCTCGAACACGGATTGGAGCTGGAGCCCCCTTTTCGCTGACCTCGACAACGACGGTTTGAAAGACCTTTTCGTCACCAACGGCTACCGCCGGGACGTGACCAACCTCGACTATTTGATGTACACCGTTGACTCAGCGGCAGATGCCAGCGGGCAACTCGATTTCAACCGTTTCAAGACTTTCGACGATTATTTGAAGCTCATTCCGTCCGTGCCCTTGCAGAAATATGCCTTCAAAAACGTGGACGGGCTGAATTTTCAAAACGCCAGCACCGCCTGGGGTTTGGTGCAAAAAGGCTTCTCCAACGGCAGTGCTTTCGCCGACCTCGACGCCGACGGCGACCTCGATTTGGTGGTCAACAACATTGACAGTGAGGCTTTTATCTGGAAAAATAAATCGGCGGACGCCGCCGGGCAGAGAAGCGCAAGCGGTGGCGGTGGCTCCCCTTCAGGAGCTGGGGGTGCAAGCAATTGGCTGCAAATCAAGCTCAAAGGCAGCCCGAAAAACCCCTTCGCTGTCGGCGCAAAAGCTCGCATCAGCTACGCCGACGGCAAGTCGCAATACCTCGAACTGACGGGCAACCGGGGCTTTTTTTCCACCTCCGAATTGCTGCTGCATTTTGGTTTGGGCGACGCCGCCCAGGTGGATGAACTGGTCGTGCAATTTCCCGACGGGAAAGTTTTGCGCCAGCAAAATGTCAAGTCGAACCAACGCCTGAGCCTCGATTGGCAGCAGGCGGCGCCCGGCAAGTTTTTACCGGAAAGCAAACCTGCCCCGCCACTTTTTGCTCCCGCAAAAAATGCAGGCATCGAATTCCGCCACGTCGAAGATGATTTTGGCGACTTCACCCGTGAGTTTTTGCTGCCGCACAAATTCTCCAATTTAGGCTCCGGCATCGCTGTCGGCGACGTGAACGGCGACGGTCGGGAAGACTTTTTCATCGGCGGAGCGACAGGTCAACTGGGGGCGATTTTCTTGCAAAATGCCAACGCCACCTTCTCAAAATCACCGCAGCCCGCCCTCGACGCCGACGCCGTGAGCGAAGATATGAGCGCCGTTTTCTTCGATGCCGACGGCGACCGGGATTTGGATTTGTACGTCGTCAGCGGCGGTAATTCCTTCGAGGCGAACTCGCCGAGCTACCAGGACAGGCTCTATTTGAACGACGGCAAGGGCGGTTTTTCCAAGGCTTCTGGCAGCTTGCCAGCCGAAAATGTCGCCGGTTCCTGCGTCGCCGCCCACGATTTCGATGGCGACGGCGACCTGGATTTGGCGGTCGGCGGTTTGGTCACGCCTGGGCGCTACCCTACCCCACCGCAGAGCTTTTTGCTGAAAAATGACGGCGGAAAATTCACCGACGCCGCCCCGCAACTTGCACCGGAATTCAGCAAAATCGGCATGGTCAGCGACCTGCTCTGGACTGACCTCGACGGTGATAAAAAGGCAGAGCTTGTCGTCGCAGGCGAGTGGCTGCCAGTCACCATTTTCAACCTTGCCAAGTCGCAGTCCCAGCAAATTGCAAACTCCGAAGGCTGGTGGAATTGCCTCGCCGCTGCCGATTTGGATGGGGACGGCGACCTGGATTTGGCAGGCGGAAATCTCGGTCTGAACTCTCGCCTGCGAGCCAGCGAAACTGCGCCGCTGCGCCTGTACGCCAACGATTTTGACGGAAACGGTAGTCTCGAACCCGTCGTCGCCCGACCGGAAAATGGCAAATATTACCCCTTGCCGATGCTGCAATTACTGCTCAAACAGATGCCCAGTTTGAAGAAAAAATTCGTCCGCAGCAACGTCTATGCGCAGTCCACCATCGAGGATGTTTTTTCGGAAAGCCAGCTCGATGCGGCGCAAAAATTCGAGGCGAAGACCTTCGCCACGCAGTGGTTTGAAAACCAGGGCGGCGGAAAATGGGTCGCTCATCGCCTGCCGACCGAGGCGCAATTCGCTCCCTGCAATGCCATTTTGACCAAAGATTTCAACAGCGACGGCAAAATGGATTTGCTGCTGGCAGGCAATTCTTCCTCGCCCGAAGTTGAAACCGGGCGCTACGATGCGGGCAACGGCTGCCTGCTGCTCGGCGATGGGAAGGGTGGTTTTGCTTTTCAACCAAACCGGGAAACTGGATTTTGGGCAGTGCGGGAAGCGAGGGATTTGGCGGAAGTGAAGCTGGCGAATGGCAGGACGTTGATTTTGGTGGCGAATAATAATGATGTGCTGGAGGGATTTCACGTTGATTAAATGATTGCTGATTACATGATTACATGATTGTTGATGGAATGTCAGATGA
>CAZHLB010000390.1:0-6454 GCA_964533005.1 uncultured Saprospiraceae bacterium | reverse complement strand
AACAATCTCTCTCGATAAAGCTGGAAATCATCTGGTGGCTGGCGACGGCGCTGGTGCTGGCGGGCATTTTGTACCCGATTTATCAGGTGAACCGGCTCTTTCTTTTTTGGACGGCGAACCTTGTGTTCATCCTCGTTTTCATCACGTTTTTCAGGTACATCTTCTTGCTGCGGCACACCTTTTTGGGCTACATGCAATGGGCGAAAGCGGCATTGATTTTTGTCTGCCTGCCTTTGTTTTTTTACCTGCTGCACGAATGGAACGAGTTCAAGCATTTCGTTGACATCGGCGACCTGGCAGCTTCTTTTCAACATTTGGAACCGGACGAGCAGGCGAGCATGATGAATTACGTGCGGACGGAAATGGTGTTTTTTGGCTTCGGCAGCCTGGTCGCATGCGCCGTGATGCCTTTCCGAATGCTCGTTTCCTTCTGGCGAACACACAACCGAGGGACGGTTTGAGGTTTCAGAGGTTTCAAGTTTCAATGTTTCAGATTACAGACGTGAAACCCTGAAACCTTTGAAACCCTGAAACCTGAAACCAAAAAAAAAGCCCTGCCGGACAGGCAGGACTCCAATATAAAGCTATGAAAACTAAAACTATTCGGTTGGATTGAGCTTACTCTTTGCCGCCTTTCAAGCTGTCTTGCAGCTCCTTCAACTCGTCCATTTTTCCTTCGCTCGCCAATTGAGCCTGGCGGGGCCAAGTCGTCGGGTCGAACATTTTGTAGCGGGGGCCAGCGGCATCCAGGATTTCCCGAATCCTTTCTGACTCCGTTTGAGCAAGCTCGGCAAATGTAAAAATTCCCTCTTCATTTAACAAGGACTCGATTTTGGGCCCAATGCCCTCCACGATTTTCAGGTTGTCCTTGTTGCCTTTGGGCGTTGCGACTTCTTCTTCGGCTGCCGGTTCTGCTGCTGCCACTGGGGCGACGGGTTCTTCCGCCACGACTTCGGGCGCTGCGACCTCGGCAAGTGCAACTACTTCTTCCTCGACTACTTCGGGCGCTGCGACCTCGGCAGGTGCAACTACTTCGTCCTCAATTACTTCGGGCGCAACCACTTCTTCGGCGGGCGCTGCAACTACTTCCCGTGCGGCAGCGGGTTGCGGCTCCTCGACCTCGATGGGCGTCGTGTCCACCGGCGTTTCGGGTTCGGCGACCCGCACCGGGGTTGCGAAATGAGCTTCTACGACTTCTTTTTTCGGCTTGCGGGTTGGCGTCGCTGCCACCGTTTCCGCCACTTCCTGGAAAGGGATGATGCTGATGTAAGTGCGGTCACGTTGTCCCCTGCGGAACTTCACTGTGCCGTCCACGGCTGCATGAAGCGTGTAATCATTTCCCTGATAGACATTTTCCCCGGGGTGGAATCGGTTGCCACGCTGGCGCACGATGATATTGCCTGCCACCGCAAGTTGACCGCCAAACAGTTTCACGCCGAGCCTTTTGCTTTGACTGTCCCGCCCGTTGGCGGTTGAGCCTTCACCTTTTTTATGTGCCATTGTTGAATGGTAATTGGCGAATGATGAATGATGAATGATGAATGATATTGGGATTGTCCCATTCATCATTCATCATTCATCATTCATCATTCAGAGCGAAATGGATTGAATTTTAATTTTCGAAAACTGCTGGCGGTGACCGTTTTTCTTGCGGTAGCCTTTGCGACGTTTCTTTTTGAAGACGATGACTTTGTCGCCCTTGACGATGGGGGACAAGATGGTGGCGCCGATTACAGCGCCTTTCACGACCGGCGTGCCGAGTGAGAACGAGTCGCCGTTTTGTACCAGGTGAACCTGGTCGAAACGCACCGAGTCGCCTTCTTCAGCTTCGAGCCGGTGAACGAAAAGCTCTTGACCTTCCGTCACTTTGTACTGCTGACCGGCTATGGTTACGATTGCGAACATGAGTGATGAATTAATTTGATGATTGCCTTTTTCAGAGGCATTTTTTCTTGAAAAAAGCTACCTGCCTGAAAAAGAGCCGCAAAGATAAAAGCGGAAGGCAATTGGCAAAATAGTTGAATGGTTAGCCAAAATTCATCTTCTTCTTGTCTTTGATTAAATGATTGATGATTACATGATTGTTGATGGAATGGCAGATGGATGGATGTACGATGTCCCTTGACATAGCACATCCATCCATCTGCCATTCCATCAACAATCATGTAATCATGTAATCATCAATCATTTAATCAAAGACAAAACAGGAAAATGGCTCATCTCTATCGCACCACAAACCGACCGAATGGCAAGCTTTTTCCGCCCGCCGATGCCTGGTAAAAATAGACGCCGGACTGCCAACCCGACACATCGAACCGAGCCGTTTTGCCTTGAACCATTTGCCGGTGGACTTCCTGCCCGAATGTATTAACCACCTGAATTTCAGCAGCTTGAAACTGGCTGAAATCGCCTGCCAGGTCAAAAATCACGTGGTCGAAAGCAGGATTTGGGCGGCTGCTCACGCTGAAATTTGCCTGTTCGAGCGGCACGGTCGAGGAGACGCCGCCTTTTTCCACCACCGTCAGCGAGAGGTCGTCGAAGTAAAAACCGTCGGCTTCGATGAAGTCGTCGGCGACCATTCTGAAGGCAATCGAAAATTCCACGCTGTCTTCGATGGCGAGAAATTCGGTCAGGTCAATGGATTCATAGACCCAGTTTACCTGGATTCCGTCGTACACAGGCTCCTCGAAAATTTGCTCGAAAGTGCCTGGCTCCGTGTAAGTTGCGCAAAGCGGAATGTAGCTGCTGCCGTCAATGGAAATCAAAACCTGGGCATAATCTTCATCCTCCTCGATGTCCCATTTTGCCCAAAAATTCAGGTAAAGCGCCTCGGCATTTTTCACTTCAACCGGCTCGTCGAGTTGGATTTCATTGACAGATTGCGGCGAGTACGTGAAGTTTTCCGAATCGGTGATGCTGGATGGAGCGGAAAAATAGTCTTCCGTTGTCGTTGCCCAGTTTGTGGCGGAAGCCCAATGCGACAGGTCGTCTGCCGGGTCGAAAAGCATTTCATCCAGCTTGGTCGAAAAAATCCTGACCACTTTTTGCCACCAGGCAAAGTCGCCGTTATCCACTGCAAGTTCAAAAATCACGGTGTCGCCATTTTGGATGGCAGGGTCGAGCGAGAACTCGAAGGCGTCTGCGGTTTCTTCCAAGTTGCTCAGGTTGAACACTTTGGCTTGCCCGACGCTTGCAACGTTGCCGGAAAGCGGAGTCAAAGAGACGGTCAGAGCGCCTGGGGCAAGCCCCATTTTTTTCAGCGAAAAGAACAGTTCCTCCTGCAAATTTTGAAGGAACTGCCCCGCCGCCGGGGTCGCCAAGCCGTAGTTGTGCAGCAGGCGCAAAGCATTGATATTGATGGAAAAAGCGTCCTTGTTCAGCTTGTCAATATCGCTTTGGGGAGGCCAAAAGCCGGTGGAGCCGGGGCCCACTTCCGGCACGAAACCGAGGATTTTGTTTTTGATGGTCGTCTCGCCGTACATCCAATCATTCGAGCCGCCGTTGACGAGGTAAAGCACGAAGCCGGAGGCTCCATGCACGTATTTATTTTCCTGCGTCATCAGTTGGCTGAAAGCCTCGAAGGTGGCGTGGTCGGGCGTCGTCAGAAAATCGTAGTCCCAGGAATGCAGCAGCAAATTGCTGTACGTGTGGTAGCTGAAACACATCAGGAATTGATGCGCCACGCAGAAGTCCCGAATCATCTGGGTTTCCGGCTCGGAAAAAGGAGCGTCGCCCCGGTAGGTTTGCGAGTTTGGATTGGGCGAAGAACCGTTGTCGTCCAAGCCCCACTGGTAGCCATAGTTCCTGTTCAAGTCCACGCCAAATGAGCCGTCCGCATTGAGCCGCCTGTTTTTGCGCCAAAAACCGCCGCCGTCGGGGTTGGTGGTTTCATTGTAAATGTAGCCGTCGGGGTTGACGCAGGGAGCGAGATAGATTTCCGTGTTGTCCACCAGGAACTTCACCTCCGGGTCGGTTTCGTAGTTTTCCAGCAGGTGCCACATGAAAAAAATCATCTGCGACATGCTGTTCGGCTCGCGTGCGTGGTGGACGGCGTTGAAGAAAATTTCCGGTTCGCCCGCCTCGTCGTCGTTGGGGTTGTCGGAGATTTTTACCCAATAAACAGGTCTGCCTTCGATGGTGGTCAGGGTGTCGCTCATCGCCTGTTTTTCCCTGAAAATATGGGGAAACTTCGTCGCCATGCTGTCCAAAATATCCAGCATTTCCTGGTATTTGAAATAGCCGCCCATCGTACCGTAGGTGTAGTTGGCAGGCGTCTGCACCTCCGTTGTTGCGCCAGCCGGGCAAGGTGGCAGCGAGCGCAACTCAGCCGAAGCGCCTTGCCGGTTCAGTTCGAGCAGACGGGCTTGCAAGTCTTCGACGAGGGTTTGGGTGGAAAAACCGGCAGCTTGAATTTGCGCCAATTCCGCATCGGAAAATTCGCCGGTGAAATATTTGCCGGGCTGAAAATGCCCATGCTCCACGTCCAATCCGAGGTGTGCCAGGTTTTGAATCGTGTGCGTTTCGTCCAGGTGAATTTTCACCCGGGAAAAACGCTGCGCCTGCATGGAAAAACAAAGCAGGAGGAAGGGAATGAGTAGTGATAAACGCATGATTTTGAAGAAATTAGGTTAAGAAAAGTAAGATGGCAAAGGTAGGCAAAGGCAATCAGGATTTCGGATTCGGGATGTCGGATGTCCGGCTTGCGGCAAAAAAATCAATGTTGCCGGACAGATTCGAGCCGTCAGTTTTGGGCGTTTTTTGCAAATGCTCTATGTTGCAGCGCATTGAATGGCTGAATGGTTAAATGGCTGGTTTGCAAACCAGCCATTTAACCATTCAACCATTCAGCCATTCATCAAAAAAATCCTGAACAACATGGAGACAATCAGGCAAGGCTCGAAAGGCTCTCAAGTGGAGCGGTGGCAATTTTTCTTAGTCGGCTTAGGCTACACCTTCATCAAAGCTGACGGCGATTTTGGTGCAAAAACGCAACGGGCGACCGTGGATTTCCAGGAAAAAAACGGCTTGGGCGCAGACGGCATCGTGGGCGAAAAAACCTACATCAAAGCATTTTACAAAGGCTACAACCACAAGGAAGCCTTCGAATATCCAGGCAAACCCGACTTCTCGCCGTTGGTCGGCAACAAGTCGAGGGCGAAAATCTTCGGCAGTTTCAGGTACAAGTCCGTGGGCCCCGATTCGGACGACATCATCATCCTCGACGACTGGGCATCGAAAAACATCCGTGCCGTCGAAATCCCGCAATTGAAAGGCATCAAAGGAGCGCCCCTGAGTGGCAAAATCGCCTTCCACCGCCTGGCGGACGAGCAGCTTGCCAACTTGTTTAAGGAATGGGAAGAAGCGGGTTTGATGAATCTGGTGCTGACTTGGGCAGGCTCATTCGTGCCTCGCTACGTGCGGGGTAGGAGAGGGGTTTTGAGCAACCACTCTTTCGGTTCCGCTTTCGACATCAACCCGGAATGGAATGGATTGGGTAGAGTGCCTGCGATTGTCGGGCAGAAAGGTTCGATTCGAGAACTGGTGAAAATTGCCAACCGGAATGGATTTTACTGGGGGGGGCATTTTTCCCGGCTGGATGGGATGCACTTCGAGGTTGCCATCATTAAGTAGGTATGGGGTATGAGGTATGGGGTATAAAAAAGCCCAGGTCAACGTTGACCTGGGCTTTTTTATACCCCATACCTCTTACCTCATACCTCTTATTGCCAAGCGCAAATAATACCGCCCATCAACCCAAGCGTCACAATCCAATATCCCACGTTGATAGCGACGTACTTGAAGCTTTTCCGCTCGAACAAAGCATTGGTGCCAAAGACGGGCAGGACTACAATTATTGCTGCAATTATGCCGTGAGCAAGTCCATGCGAAAAGGTGCGGAAACCGCCTGACCAGTTCGTGAAATACATGGTCAGCCATTGCCCGACCTCGGAATTCGGGTCGCCAAATCCCGGTTGGTTCATCACTGAATTTTCCACGAAAGGTTCGTGCCGGGCGAAAATATTCATGGCGAAAGCGAGCAGAATGCTGAGGACAAAAGAAAGCCCGAAAACAACCGGCATGTTTGCGCCTTTCGCTTTTTCTTCGGTCATGCCGGATGCTTGCATCCAGGCAGTGCCGAACACTTTCGGGTTGTACCAAATAAATCCCAAAACCATGGGAATGAGTGCAGATACGATGAGCGCCAGCCAATTAGTAGGAGCCATATTTCAAAGTGTTTAGCGCAAGGCGATGAAACAACTTGTTGTTTCATACCCGTCACTTAGGTTAGAAAATGTTTGAAAACAGGATGTAAATGTAGGCAGGCGACTCAGCTTTCCTAACTCGTTTTTTCCACATTGTGGCTCAAAAGGTGTCACCTGGAAATCGGGTGTTTCGAGGGAAAAAAAATTGGGATGTTTCACGGCAGGTAAAAAGTAGTTTACACTTTTTGTGC
>CAZHLB010000389.1:0-6477 GCA_964533005.1 uncultured Saprospiraceae bacterium | reverse complement strand
GGCAGTGAATCAACGCATCGTTGACGACCCTAATCTTGGCAAAGGTTTCCGCATCGGGCATAGTTATTTTTGCACCAATAATATGCAAGGCGATATTTCACCGGAGCAATTGTTTCGAGATATAGTTGAATTGGAAATTGCGCCGCAATTGAGAGAATATTGGTTCGATAATCAAGAAAAAGCTGAGGATGCAATTGCGATATTGCGATATTGAGATATTGGGATATTTTGGGGCGTCCCAATATCTCAATATCCCAATATCTCAATATCAAGTTTACAAATGAAAATACCCGTCGCCAATATTTATTACCTGCTCGCTTATGCCTGGGATAAGTTGGAAGAAAGCCGCCTGGCGCAAGTGAATGCAGCCGCCTGTTCCACGCCGTTGGACTTGCTGGCGAAGGTGTTGGCGAACGGCACGGCATATCTTTTCAAAAAAGGTTTAGACCGAAATTACCGGGAACAGGAAGCTGTTTTGCCTGCAATTAAAGGCAAATTGCTGGTGGCTGGCAGCGTGAAAGAGCTTGCTTTTCAGCGTGGAAAAGCCCTTTGCAACTTCGATGAATTCGACTACGATGTGCTGCACAACCGCATTTTGAAAACCATGATGGGGCGCTTGCAAAATGCGAAAGGCTTGGATGACAATGTATTGCGAGAAGTCCGGCTGCTCAGAAACCGTTTTCACGAAGTGTCCGAAGTAACTCTGAGCAAGCCCCTTTTCCGCCGGGTGCAACTCCACCGCAACAACCATTTCTATGCTTTCCTGCTGAATATCTGCGAGCTGCTGTTCGACAACCTCTTGCCGGACGAGCGCACCGGGCAATATCATTTCCGGGAATTTTGGAAGGACGACGCACAAATGCCGAGCTTGTTCGAGGCGTTTGTGCGCAATTTTTACAGGCGGGAATTGAAGGGGAAATACCGTGTGAGCAAGGAATATATCCGATGGCAATTTGCCGCCTCCGATGATGCCGCTTATGCTTTGCTACCCAGGATGGAAACGGATGTGGTGCTCCGAAATGCCAGTCGCAAAATCATCATTGACACCAAATATTACAAAGACGTGCTGACGCAACGTTTTGAGGAGGGAGTGCAGAAGTTGCGTCGGGAACACCTAAGCCAATTATTTTCCTACCTCAAAAATCAAATCTCCGACGACCCAATAAGCGCTCGTGCGGAAGGTGTGCTTTTGTACGCCACCGCCGGTTTGAAAATGCAGGTTGATTTTATGTCTGAAGGTCACCGGCTGGCGGTTCGGTCGGTGGATTTGAGCGGAGATTGGAAGCAGATTCGAGCGGAATTGATGGCGGTTTGTGGAGTCTAACCTTTCCGATACCGATAGCTATCGGTATGAAACTTTCGGAAAGGTGGATGCTCACCCCCGCCGAAGCAAAAGTGCCTCAAAATGCTACCTTTGACGCCTCCTTTTAAAAAAAATCAACCGCATGAATCGTAGCCTCACCACACTTTTCCTCGTCCTTTTCGCCCTTTCCCTTTTCGCTCAAAACGACCCTCGCATCGCCCGCCTCAAGACGCCGCTCTCGAAAGTGGCGCAGGTGACTTTGCCGGAACAAGACAACCCGGCGTTGCTCGAAACCGAAATGGCGAGGCGGGCGGCTGACCCTGCTGTTGCGCCAAAGTTTGCCGAAGTTATTCCGGTGGAAATTTCCCCTGCCACGCATGGCGATTGGGAATTGACCGGCAACGGCAATGCTGTCTGGCGGCTGCGCATTTTTTCAAAAAGCGCAAAATCTCTGAACCTCGGTTTCACCAAATACGTCATGCCACAAGGCGGCAGCTTGATTTTGTACTCGCCTGATTTTCAGCACATCCAGGGCCCCTTCACGCCTTCCGACAACGAAGAGCATGAGCAACTTTGGACACCCGTGCTGTCCGGCGAAGAAATGGTTTTGGAAGTCCAAATCCCTCAACGAGCCATCCCCGACCTCCGCCTGGAATTGAAATACGTCAACCACGACTTCATCGGCTTCCCCGCCCTGCTCGCAAGCCAGCAATCAACCATTGACAATCAACAATTATCAGGCTCTTGCAACCTGGACGTGGCTTGTAGCGCAGCCGACGGTTGGGCAATCGTGGATAATTATCGGGACATCATTCAGTCGGTGGCGGTGATTCAAATCGGAGGCAGCCTGCAATGCACCGGCTTTTTGGTCAACAATGCCCGGCAGGATTGCACACCTTATTTTATGACTGCCAACCACTGCGGGTTGGGAGCTGGCAATGCCGCCACGCTGGTCGCTTTTTGGAATTTTCAAAACAGCACCTGCCGTCAGCCCAACTCGCCTGCGAGCGGTGGCAATGGCAACGGGACTTTGAATGATTTCAACACCGGCTCCATTTTCAAAGCGGGCTGGGAAGACTCGGATTTTACGCTGGTGGAATTGGACGACCCCGTTTCGGAAAATGCCGAGGCTTTTTACGCAGGATGGAATGCTGAAAACGTTGCTCCCGCCGACACGGTCATCGTAATTCACCATCCGAATACCGACGAAAAACGCATCAGTTTTGAGTTCGACCCGACTTTCGTGGGCAATCAAAATGGCACCGCTTCGCCATCTGGAAACTATGTCGTTGTGCCCGATTACGATGTTGGCACTACGGAACCCGGCTCGTCCGGAGCGCCCATTTTCAACCGGAAAAAACAAATTGTCGGGCAGCTTTGGGGCGGCGATGCGCTCTGCGGAAACGACCTCGACGATAGTTACGGGTGGTTTCACCGCTCCTGGACGGGCGGCGGAACACCAACGACCCGCCTGAAAGATTGGCTCGACCCCGACGACACCGGCATCCTTGAATTGGGCGGCAGGTCGCAGTTCCAGTGTGATTTGTTTGTGGAAGCCAACCCTGCCAGCATCAGCGTTTGCGCTCCGGCGGAAGCGGTTTTCAATATTGAGGTCAGCGAAAATTTTACCGACAGCGTGGCTTTGTCGCTGATTGACCTGCCTGCTGGGTTGGTCACAACGTTTGCCCAAAACCCTATCCAGCCGGGCGGCACGACTATTTTGGTCATCACCGGCGTCTCGAACCTGCCCGACAGCACTTACATTTTCCAGCTTTTTGGCACCGACAGTCTCATGTCCAATTCCTCGGAACTGGTCTTGACGATTGCCTCGCAACCGCCGGTGGTCTCACTGATTTCCCCGGAAAACGGAGCGGAAGGCGTGGCGTTCCAGCCTGTTTTTTCGTGGGAAACAAGACCCGGCGAGACGTTTGAAATTCAAATTGCGACGGACAGTGGCTTCGGCAACCTCATCGAAACAGCAACCAACCTGCCAAACGGAACCTATCAGGCAACGACGGAATTGGCAGCGTTGACCCAATATTTCTGGCGGGTCAGAGGCACAAATGCTTGCGGAGAAGGCGATTGGTTAGAGGTTCGGGATTTCAAAACGGGCGTCGTTTTTTGCCTGAGCCATGCCTCGGCGGACGTGCCGCAGCCAATTTCTGCAAATGGGACACCAGTAGTTGCTTCCACATTGCTCGTCCCGGCGGGCGGTTTTATTTCGGACGTGAATGTTTTGGGCATAAAAATCACGCACTCGTGGGTCAGCGATTTGCGCATTTCACTGACCTCGCCTTCGGGAACAGAGGTCGAATTGATGACGAATATTCAAGGCAACTGCGAGGAAGACAACCTCGACTTGGCTTTCGACGACGAAGCGGCAACGCCGAGCGAGGTGCTTCAAACCACCTGCAACCCAACGCCGCCTGCTGCCAGCGGCTTGTTTCAACCATTCCAGTCGCTCGGCGCATTCAAAGGAGAACCCGCCGTTGGCACTTGGACGCTTCGGGTTTTCGACGACGCAAACCAGGACGGCGGCTCACTTGATGGTTGGGGTTTGGAAATTTGCAGCACGGTGCCGCATGATTTTTCAGTGATTCCGTTGGTTTCGCAAGTCACCAGTTGCGTGAACGAGGCGGTTTCGTTCAACCTGATGCTCGGCGGAGCTTTCGATGATTCGCCTGGCGTGACGCTTTCGGCGAGCAACTTGCCGCCCGGCGCAACGACGACTTTTAGCCAAAACCCGGCGGCCCCGGGAACGCTGGTTCAAGTGACTTTGAGCGGCGCAACGATGGCTGGCATTTTCACCCCGCAAATCACTGCGAGTGATGGAACGGTGACGCAAACGGTTGAAATTCAGTGGAAAGTGCTTGGAACGCCTGCATCTCCAACGCCGGTTGCGCCTGCGCAAAATGCCACCGGCGTTGGCGTCAGCTTAAATTTTAGCTGGACGGCATCGCCTGACGCACAAGAATACCTGCTCGAAATTGCGACCGACCCCGGCATGTCAAACATTGTGCTCAGCGCAACCACTACTCAAACCACTGCCCCCGTTGGGACTTTGAATTTTTGCCAGGATTATTACTGGCGAGTTTTCGCCCTCAACGAATGCGGACAATCGGCGGCGCTGGAAGTGTTTCATTTCACCACGATTGGTCAAACGCCGAGCCTTTTGTTGCCTGCGAACAATGCCGTGAACGTGGCGCTGAAACCTGTTTTGGACTGGAACGATGCGGCTGACGCAGACAGTTTTTTGCTGGAAATTGCCACCAATGCCAGCTTTGCCAACGTGGTTTTGGATTCGGTGGTGACCACTTCGACGGCTGAACTTTCGACGCCGCTTTCTCTCCAAACCCAATATTTTTGGCGGGTCACGCCGCTCGGAAACTGCGGCGGCTCGACGAGCCAGGTCTTCAATTTCACCACGACGATGGAGTCGGCAACGCACGAATGGCAAGGCGCAACGGTGAGCATTCTGCCCAACCCAACGAGTGGTTTGCTGCTCATTCAGCTTTCAAAATCGCTGGATGAAGCAGTAGAATTGCAGGTGATTTCGCTGGCAGGCGTCGAGTTGAAAAAGGAGCGGCTTGCGCCGGGCGAGCTTTCGGCGAGGCTGGATTTGGCAGGTTTCCCGGCGGGGACTTACCTGCTGAAAATCGTGTCCGGCGAGGCAGTTTTTACGGAAAAAATCATTTTGAAATAGTTGAACTAGGATATCCGGGATAGCGAAGGATGAATAGGATTGAGACGTATCGTCTCAATCCTATTCATCCTTCGCTATCCCGGATATCCTAGTTCAAAAACATTATGAAAGCCAACAACACTTCCCGCACCTCCTGGGTCGAAGTCGAAAAAGGCAGCGACTTCCCCCTGCAAAATCTCCCCTTCGGCATTTTCCGCACCGCCAGCAATCCAAGCCCCAGGGTCTGCACCGCCATCGGCGACAACGTGGTTGACCTGGCAGTGATGAACTACCTGGCGTTGCTCGACGACCTGGAAATTGACAGCGAAATCTTCAACAACCGCTACCTGAACGACCTCATGGCACTCGGCAAACCCGCCGCCCGTGCCTTGCGGGAGCGCCTCGCCGAACTCCTCGACGAGCGCAACGACGAAGCCAAACCACACGCCTGGCACTTCCTTCACCCGATGGATAAAGTCGAGTTGCTGCTGCCCATCCACATCGGCGACTACACCGATTTTTATTCGAGCATGGAGCATGCCACCAACGTCGGCAAGATGTTTCGTGACCCTGCCAATCCGTTGCTGCCAAACTGGAAACACATGCCGGTTGGTTACCACGGACGGGCTTCGAGCATTGTCGTTTCGGGCACGCCGATTCATCGCCCACTGGGTCAAGTCATGCCCGAAGGAGCGGAGCGACCCACTTTCGGCGCAACGAAAGCCCTTGATTTTGAACTGGAAACAGCCTTCGTCATCGGCAAATCCAACCCGCTCGGCAAGCGGGTGACAGCAGCGGCAGCGGAGGATTATATTTTTGGAATGATGCTGTTCAACGACTGGTCGGCAAGGGATGTGCAGCGGTGGGAATACGTGCCGCTGGGCCCCTTTTTGGGGAAAAATTTCGGCTCGACTATTTCGCCCTGGGTGGTCACGATGGATGCTTTGGAGCCGTTCCGGTGCGAAAGCCCGATGCAAGACCCGGAGCCGTTGCCCTACCTGAAAACGGAAGGCAAGCGGAGTTTCGACATCCAATTAGAAGTTCAAATCCAGGCGGAAAGCAGCGAACCGTTCACTGTTTGCCGTTCCAATTTCCGCCACCTGTACTGGAACATGAGCCAGCAACTGGCGCACCACACCGTGAACGGCTGCAACCTGAACGTCGGCGACCTTTGCGCCAGCGGAACCATCAGCGGCTCGACACCGGACAGCTACGGCTCGATGCTGGAACTGACCTGGCGAGGCACCCAACCCATCCGCCTGCCCAATGGCACGGAGCGAAAATTCATCAATGACGGCGACACGGTGATTTTGCGAGGCTGGTGCGAAAAGGAGGGAATTCGGATTGGATTTGGTGAGGCGGCGGGAAAGGTTTTGCCGCCTATGGAATAAAAAAATGCAACCACTTACTATCCCTCGAATGGATTAAATGATTGAAGATTACATGATTACATGATTGTTGATGGAATGGCAGATTTCAGGATGGACGATGT
>CAZHLB010000388.1:0-6481 GCA_964533005.1 uncultured Saprospiraceae bacterium | reverse complement strand
CAGACTTCGTAGGTCTTCTGCGAAGATGACAAAAGCGACTTGCAGACTTGCAGACACCGGGAGCCAGATATGCTAACCAGTTACCTTTATTCAACAATTATTTTCTTCGCAAACAGCCCGCTCGCCGTTTTCACCCGCACGAGATAAACGCCCGCAGGCAAATCCGCCACGTTCACTTTCACCTGCTCGCCACCGGTGGCGCTGCGCCGCTCCTGCCAGACTTGCTGCCCGTCGAGGTTGAACAGTGCCATGTCAACGGTTTGCTCGCCAGTGAAAGCTGGCAAAACGAGCGTCGTTTCATCATCCGCCGGGTTGGGAAAAACGGTCAGTTCCGGGTCGGCAGCTTGCGCTGCGCCGCCGCCGCCGGGCGGAACGATGATGGGCATTCCAATTGATTTTTTTGCCATGACCACCGCTCCCAAAGTACCGGTGACCGTGGCTTTGAAGCTGCCTGCAATTACTGTCGCCGGTGTTTTATAAATAGCAGTGTACGTGGCGGTTGACTCGGTCGAGTTGCCTGAATTTGCGCTGCCGATATTGCCAGCCGTTGTTTTGAACATGTTCAATTGCGTGCGCAAAGTGGCGGCAGCAGCTTCATAGCCTGTCAATTCTCCCTGCGTGTAGAAAAGCGTGATGTCCACGTTTGCGCTGGCGCTGTTGAATTCAGGGTCAATGCGGATGGCTTTGTTCGTGGATTTTCCGCCGTTGTACCAGCTCGAAGCGCCCGTTCCTTCCCGCTCCACGCTCAAGGAAGTGCAGCCGAAATCGTGGCTGGTGTTGTTTTTTATGGTTGCCAAAAGTTGCCCGTCGGTGGCGCTGTAAAAAAAGACGGTGGCGTTGGGGCCCAAATATTCTTCACCGAGGTCGGCAAGTTGGGTTTCCACCTGGCGAGTTTGAGCATTCACCCGCACCTCGTCGAAGCTGAAACTGTACGCCACATTGCCCGCATTCGTGTCGTTGCGCCAGCGCCAGCCTAAATAAAATTGCTGGTTGGCTAACAGGGTGGACAAGTCGCCTTCGAAAGTGCCCGATTTGATGGTCAGACCGAAATTGTCGCCCACAAAAACCTCATCCAAATCATAAAAAGTCACTCCGTCAAACGAGTACATCAGGTTGCCATAGTCGAACGGAACGGGGCTGCCAACGGCAATGTCCGTCTCGCCGCCTGCCGTCCAGTCAAAACTGACGTTCACTTGATTCAATCCTCTTGCGTCGAGCAGCGGCGAGCGAAGGATGATGTCGGTGGGGTTGTTGTTCGCTTCGTAGGCTGGGAAAACGCCAACGGCGCTCACGTAAGCTCTGCCGAGGTAGCCGCCAAAATGCCACTCATTGAGGCTGCCCTGGGTGGTGACAACTGCCCAGCCTGCGGGAATTGTCGAGGTCAAAAACCGCTCGTACATCAAGCTTTTTTCGCCGATGCCGACCACCGGCGCAACGTCGTCGTCCCTGATTGTCAAGGTATAAACATCGCTGCCGGGCACGTTGCCGTTGCCTGCGGGGATGGTCAAAACGATGGTTTCCGAGCCTTCCTGGGCGGCGTCGTCAACGAGGGTGATAGTGATGGTTTCGATGGAAAATGCAGTCGAGCCGTGCGTGACGTTGGTGGTGGAAAGGGTGTAATCACTGCCCTGGGTAGCCGTTCCGCCGACTTGCAGGTTGAAATTCAGCACGGAGTTCACCGACAATTTCACCTCGTGGGTTTTGCTGTCGCCGCAAGCGCCGGTGTTTTCGGCGGCTTCCGCAACGTCTTCATTGGTGGTCAAAAAACCGGTGAGCGCATCGCCGCCCGAGCAGGCAAATTCATCGCCCACGCCGACGGCATACCAAGCGTTAGTCGTTGCTTCTTCTTCCGGCGAGCAGGGCCCAAAAGTCGCCCTGGCGAAGCTGATGGCTGCCGCCCTCGCTTGGGCGAAAGTGGCGGTCGGGGTCAGCAAAAGCTCCGTACCGAATGCAATTTGCTCGGCAGTTTCAAAGCCCAAGCCGTCCACATCATACGTTTCGCTCTGGTCGTTCACACCGTCGTCGGGAGCGTTGCCACTGCCAACGACGAGCAGGTAAAACCACTTGTTCAACACGCCGCTGTTGCCGTGAACGCCGCAGTAATCATTGGCGAGCGTGGGCGTACCGCAATTGGGGTTCGTCCAGTTGGTTCCGGCGTAGGTGTCGGGGTCGCCTGCGCCTTTGGGGTTGTCCATGTAGCGCAAGGCATTATTTGGGTCGTTGGGCCCCGTGCGGAAGTCAATTTGCTCGCCGATTTTGAAGGGGGCGTAGCCAAACGAAGTACCGGGGAAACGCTCCGCCACGTAGTTCTCCATGCAAGCCGCCCAGATGTCGGAGAAGCCTTCGTTCATGGCACCGCTCTCTCTTTCATAAACCAAATCGGCAGTGGTCTCGCAGACGGCGTGACCGATTTCGTGCCCGCAAACGTCGAGCGAAGTCAGTGGCGCAAAACCGTTGATTTGCGTAGCGCCGAAATTCTTGTAGCTGCCGTCGCCGTAGGTCATCACGCTGCCGTTCCAGAAGGCATTGTCGTAGCCTTCGCCGTAGTGGATGTAGCTGTTGATTTTGGCATTTTCGCCGTCGTAGCTGAGGCGACCGTGCCTTTCTCCCCAATAATCATAGACCATCGAAGCGCCCCAGTGGGCGTCCCAAGCGATGTCGTCGTTGATGGCTTCTTCGATGGTGGGCGCAGGGTCACGCACGTGCTCGGTGGTCGTCCAGGTGTTGTCGTCGTCCACGTGCTCGGTGGCTAAACTGTACAAAATGGCGACGGAAACGGGCGCTCCGCCCAGCCCGTTCATGTCGTAGGTCTGGACTCCGTTGCCACGAGTTTCGTCCAGCAAAATGTAGTAATCCATCTCGCCGCCGTACTCCGGGTTAGGGTTCAGCCCTTCCACGAAAGTCGTCCCGATTTCCTGGATGCCAGCGTAGCGGGTCTGCACGGAAGCGGTACTGTGCTTGATGATGGCGTCCCGAAGCAGAATTCGTCCGTCATGGGCATTGACGTAAATCCAGGCACGGCTGAGCGGCTCGTTGGCGTAGATGTTGAACTTCCAAGCCAGTTCCGGCTCGGTGCCGGGCTGGTAAAAATCATCCACGAACACCAGTTCGCCCTTCGGAAAATACTCGCCATAAGCCTGGTCAATCTGCCGCATGACCTCCGCAGGAAGCATCCCCCGGCGCAGGCTTGCCACATATTCCCACACATATTCTTTCGCCCCGACGAAGCGCAAAGCACTTTCCAGCGCCTGCGCTTCGGACAGGGTGGGGGCGATGCCCTTTTCTTCGAGTTCGTAAAACTCGCCGCTCATCGCAGCCAGCCTGTCGTCTTTCGACAGCGCCGTGAACTGCCCGTGCTCGACTTTGACGCCTTTGTAAAATTGTTGGTAGCGTGCCACGCTCAAGCCATGCCGGTAGGGCGTGTTTTTCAAAAAAGCCAGCTTGTCCGAGACTTTCAGTTGCAGGTGTTTTTTGAAAACTTTGACGGCGTCGGCTGCCCGGTAGGCGTCTGCGCCAGTCGGATTGAAGCGAATGGTTTGCGGGGTGCCCTTGTCCGTTGCCATTTCGACGAACTGGACTTTCGGGTCTTTTTCGATGGTTCGCTGCTGCGCCTGCACTTGCTGCAAGCTTTTTTGAGCAAAACCAGCCATTGCTAACAGGAAAACCAGGAGTGCGCTCAGGGAGCATTTCGTGTAAAAGCTGATATTTTTCACGGTGGGAAAAGATTTGCGCCCACGTGTTTTTCAAGCGCCGCCGGTGATGCGCCGCCTGAAAATCACCTGAGCGAAGTTTTGAATGGTCAGGTAGAAATGGTTGACAATGCAAAAATCCGGGATGGGCGCACCTTTATATTTATAGTCTGATTTGCGGAGGGAAACGGGGGTAAAAAATGAGGTGGGAAAAAACGGACGGATGGTTAGGAATGCAGCAATGGCAAGGGTTTTGGCGAGGTGGCAGCGATGTTTTCAGGCGGGGAAGGGCGGTGGGGAGGGATTTGTTTTTGGGGAAAGATGAGGAAAAAAAAGACCTGCCCCGGAGCCGGGACAGGTCTTTTTTCTTGCCGGAAACAAGTAATAAAATTACAAACCAAGTTCCTTTTGAATTACCTCGACTACTAATTCTTTCAAGTTCAGAGCTTGAGCAACGCCGGCAGTATCAGCGTTCTTTTTCAACATGGCAGCCACATCCGGCTCTTTGGCAAGTTGTTTTTTAATGTCTAAAACATAGTCTTGGGTCACTTCGAGAATGTCGGCAATCGTGGGCAAGTCAAAGCCTTTAGAGAGCATGTTGCGGATAGCAAGAATATGGCTTACTTCCATGCCTTTTTCCATGCCTTTCTCTATGCCTTTCTTTATGCCTTTCTCCATGCCTTTCTCCTCGCCTCTTTTTTCTCCCACCAAATAGTAGGGGTCGTACTCGAATGCTTCTTTGTATTTCATCATTTCTTGAATTTTTTTGATTGTTTCGGCTTGCAAGTTATGTTTCTCGGAAAGCATCACCAACTGAGCGACGAATTTTCTAATCGCCAGTTCGTCTCCTTCCAGCAGATGCAGGCGCTCTAAAATCATGTCCACGATTTCTCCCGTCGTCAGCCCTTCCGGGTTAGCTAAGATGGCGAAAATTACCACCTGGGGTTTGTCTTTATGAAGGAATTCCTGAAAGCTGGTTGTGCGAAAATGATAAATCGGATACTTGAAAGTGTAGTGCGTATTCGGCAGGAAGCCCTTGATATTTTTAGGCTTTTCCTTGCCGTAGAAAACCAGGTGTTGCTCGATTTCCATCCGGTGGATGAAGCCTGCCATGCCTACGTAGTCCTGCATTCGCCAGTCCATTTCATCCGTGTCTTGTCCCTCGAACTCGATGTGCAGCAGCCGTCCGTTGGGCGTTCGCTCGTCTTTGATGATTTGCAAAAAATCGGGGTCTTTTTGCCGGGTGGTTTGTAGCTTGACTTGCGGCAGTGGAACCAACTCGTAGTTTTTCAAACCAAAAAGAACTTCTGCCAAGTGAGGCGCAAGTTCCTTCATGTTTTCCTGGAAAACCTTGTCGTATTTGTTCCCTTCTTCTCTGGATTGCGGGTGCTGTCTTTCTACTTTTTTTCGCTTTGCCATGAAGTGTAGTTTTTCCCGGTGAATGTTCTTGGGCAAAGGTGGAAATTCCCAACAAAAAAAGAGCGCCCGTCGCCAGTCGCTCCTTTTTTGAACGTTTTTTATGAATTTTTTACACCCCGCCCCCACTCTTTTATCCCCCCTTTACTTTGTTGCTCCCAACTTTGCATCGTAAATGAAAAGCAAAAAAGCGATGCCCGACACCAGCTTCAAAAAGCGGCAATTTGTCCTCAGCGCCCTTGCAGTTTGCGGGGTAGCGGCGATTTGCTACCCGTTCACGGAAGTGATTGGATATCGCACGGTGGCGTTGGCGCTGCTTTTCACTGTGTCGCTGCTGGCGATGCGGTTGAGTTTGTACCCGGTGCTGGCGGCGGCGGCTTTGAGCGCCTTGATTTGGGACTTCTTTTTCATTCCGCCCAAATTCACCTTCGTGGTGTCGCTGACGGAAGACATGTTGATGCTTGGCAGCTATTTCGTGATTGCCTTACTTAATGGTGTGCTGACTTCCCGAATTCGTCGGGCGGAAGAATTGGCGAGACAAAAAGAGGATCGGGCAAATGCAGTGAAATTGTACGACACGCTTTTCAACTCGCTTTCGCATGAATTGCGCACCCCGATTGCCACGATTCTCGGCGCATCGGACAACCTGATGGTTGCCGATTCGAGCCTGAGCGATGAGAATAAACGCAGGCTTTACGAAGAAATAAACGCAAGCTCGATGCGCCTGAATCGGCTCGTGGACAACCTGCTCAACGTGTCGAGGCTCGACTCCGGCTTCATCAAACCCAAATTAGACTGGTGCGACCTGGAAGAATTGCTGCATATCGTCGTCAACCGGCTGAAACCGGAGTTGAAAAACCACCTCGTAGTCGTGAGCGCACCGGAAGACTTGCCACTTTTCAAGTTAGACGCAGGGCTGATGGAGCAGGCGGTGACCAATATTTTGTACAACGCATCGCTGTACACGCCGCCCGGAACGGAGATTTCCGTCGAAGGAAATTTCGAGCATCATCAATGCCTGATAACCATCAGCGACGATGGGCCCGGTTTTTCGGAGGAAAATCCGGAGGTGGTTTTTGAAAAATTTTACCGCTCCAAAAACGCCAGAACCGGTGGCGTCGGCTTGGGTTTGTCCATCGCCAAAGGCTTCGTGGAGGCGCACAACGGGACTATCAAACTGGAAAATAAGCGCAACGGCGGCGCTCAATTCACCATCGCCATTCCGGCAGAAACGCTTGAACAGCAGGCAGTTGAAGCCGAAGAATAGCATTCGGAGAGAAGTGGTTTGGCTGAGTTATTCGACACTTTCAATTGATTCCGGTTTCGAGCGGCGGGGTTTTGAGACCCCGCATTTTGGAACCAAAATGCGGGGTCTC
>CAZHLB010000387.1:0-6491 GCA_964533005.1 uncultured Saprospiraceae bacterium | reverse complement strand
ATCGAGCAGAATGACGACTTTTTCGCCTTTGAGCAAATTTATCCAGGCGCTCTGCCCTGGCGCTTCAAGCGGGTCGTAGTAATCTTTGAACAAGTCCCGCTTGCCGAGTTGCTCGGCAATATGTCCCCAAATGCCATATCGCGGGCTTTCCCTGCCGCTGAAGCCGATGACTTTTGCAGGCTCGTGGAAGGTTGTTTGATACACTTCGCCCATGACTTTTTGGCGAAATTCAGGATGCTTCGCCAGCAGCCCGACGGCAATCATGTTGTGGGTTTTGCCGCCGCCCATAGTTTGGGTAAGCTTGAAAACGCCATCGTCAGTCTTGCCTTCGAGGCGCTTGAAAACCGCCTGGTACAAGGCTTTCATGCCCTGCGTGATATAGTTTTCAGCGAAAAAAAGGGCTGGGTCAATTTTGCCTTCCGTCAGGTCGGTCATGTCGAGCGCTATGTCGCGGCGGGATTTGTCGAAGACGGAGGGGCGCGGGCGGAGGAGTTCTTGCAGGTTTTTCATGTTTGGACGAAGGCTGAAAAAGAATGATTTGAATGGTCAGGCGAAGGTAGAAAGGAAATGAAAAATCCGAGCCGCACTCCCCTACCCTATTCAATCCAGCCGCCCCCGGCAAGCGGCTCGCGCCCAGTAAAGACAGCCGCGTATAAATTCAAAAAGCTTTTAAAAAACCTGTTTTTTCAGCTTTTAATTAGGATATGATTTACTTCCTTATTATTCTATGAATAGTACAGAATTCCATCACAACGCATTGGCTTACAAGTATTTGCAAGCATGATTAGACGACAAATCAGGGATATTGCAACGACAAATCAGGGGTGAAAAATGCGGTTTAAGACGACAAATTAGGGAACAATAGACGACAAATCAGGGGTGAAAAAATGGTGAAAAACGACAAATCAGGGGTGGTAATGAATATAAGACGACAAATCAGGGGCGAAGGCGCCGAGTCCATTCATTTCAAGCCTTTCAAAGCATCAAAAGACGACAAATCAGGGGCAGCCGTAACCACCCTCTCCAGATTTACCACTTGAAATATCCCTTCAAAAGACGACAAATCAGGGGCGAAGGCGCAAAGTCCACCTATTGCAAGCCTTTCAAACTTTCAAAAGACGACAAATCAGGGGCAACTGCTTTTGAATCCATCAATTTGAAGCCTTTCAAATCCACAAAAGACGACAAATCAGGGGCAACTGCTTTGAATCCTTCAATTTGAAGTCTTTCAAATCCGCAAAAGACGACAAATCAGGGGCTTACCCTGATACACAAAAACGACCTGGGGTTGGTAGCGACGTCGTTTCTTGTTATGTTTGCCCGAAAAGCAATTCAGTTAGCGACATGACCAATACCTCGACTCAAATTATCCAGCAAAATAAGATACTGCTCGGCGGGCAGACCATCAACCTGCGGGCACGGCAGATGGTCTATGCACTGGCAGCTATGATGGACAAGGAAAATCCTACGGGTGAGATATTGATAAACGCACGGGAGTTTCTGGATTTCATCAACAACACCTCCAACGAGAAGTGGACAGACATTTACAGCCTGACCAGCGAAATTTTCGACCACCTGAACAAAAACCCCATCCTCATCAAAGAGCAGCGCAAAAAGGACTTCATTAAAATCAACTGGCTGGGCAGTCTTGGTGTCGTTCAAGGCAATATCCGGGCGAGATTTTCCACCGAAATAGCCGAATATTTCATGTACAAACAAGGGTTGCCGTACACCAAATTGCTTTGGGATTTGCGCCCTTACAAATCCAATTTCACCGCCCGGCTGCTTGATTTGTTCCAAAAATTCCACATCAAAGATTCCGGCGTCACCGAGTTTGAGTTCGACTACGACCTGGAAGAACTGAAGCTGTTTTTTGGCGTCCACCAGAAGTACCCGAGGTTTTTCGATTTTGAAAAAAGGGTGTTGGAAGTTACCCGTGCGGAATTAGAGCAAAACGACCTGGTACCTTACTGGTTCAGCTATGGAAAAGGGAAGCAGGGGCGCAACATCTCCGCCATTCACTTCAAGGTTTACGTGCGCCCGCAAGTGCTGCTCGAGATGGCGCCGGAACTTAAAATGCTCGGCAGCGGCGACAACCGGCAAGCCACCATTTTCGATGCGCACCGGGAGGTGACTTTTTCCGAAAATCAAAAGAAGCTCTTTTCAAAGCTTGTGGACACTTGCGGGCTAAATCGCTCATTCGCCCAGCGGATATTAAGCCTGCTGACCGAGTCGCAAGCCTTTGGATATTATTACCTGGTACAATACGGCGTCAATCGGACGCTCGCTTACACCATCCTTCGGGAGCATTGCTCCTTCGGCGAATTGCACGACAACGAGCATCATTACATCAGATATGCGTTGGAAGAATTGGAAACAGCGCGCAAAAAGCGCATCGCCGAGGCAGAAAAAGGCGGTGCAAACAAGCGGGTAACTCCCGACGACAAGCGTGGCGGTCTGGCGAAAAAGGTCTTTACCGAGCGTCAATATTTTTCAGCGTTCATGGAAAAACTATCAGAGGCGAGAAGAACAACGGCAGGCAATCAACTTCGCAACAAGGAGACTTCCAGCATTGGCAATATTTTGAAAAGCTCCTCCCCTACCCTTCCGAAAGAATAATTTCAAGGCAAAAACGTCAAAACGCCAAAGCGTCTGGTTGGCGAATTTAATAGCGTTTAAGCGTCAAGACGTCGAAGTGTTTTGACGCTAATTTTTTGCGTCAAAACGTCAAAACGCCAAAGCGTCGGGTTGGTGAATTTGACAGCGTTAAAGCGTCAAAACGCTTCGACGTCTTGACGCTAATTTTTTGTGTCAAAAACGTCAAAACGCCAAAGCGTCGAGTTGATGAATTTGACAGCGTTAAAGCGTCAAGACGTCGAAGCGTTTTGACGCTAATTTTTTGTGTCAAAACGTCAAAACGCCAAAGCGTCGGGTTGACAATTTTGACAGCGTTAAAGCGTCAAGACGTCGAAGCGTTTTGACGCTAATTTTTTGCGTCAAAACGCCAAAGTGTCGAGTTGATAATTTTGACAGCGTTAAAGCGTCAAGACGTCGAAGCGCCAGCCAGTTAGTGTTTAAACGTCAAAACACTATCAGCCTTGTTTTTACTGACGTCAAGACGTTTAGGCGTCAAAATCTGCCAAAACATTCAAAGCTTCAAATCCCGGCGAATAAGTGCCTCGATGTAGGCGGATGCGCTGCCATCATTTCCGGCAGTGTGAATTTTAAATGCGCGGAACACGTCAGCGGGCAGCCAAAGCGTGAAGCGTTTTTTGTTTGCATTCGACTGTTCAGCAGAGTGGGGTAGGGGAGTGGGTTCTTCCTCTTTTTCGGGAACTTCTATTTCTCTTTTGACAGCCACCGTCGTTTGCGGGATAGGCTTCTTTTCAATCTTCCTGGGCTGGAGGCTGGGCGGTATGATTTTGCTTTTTGCCATGATTGAACGGATTTAAAGTTTTTCAAAAATCTGCTGGATTTCGTTGGCGAGGTTGACCATTTCAGCGGCTGCCTTGGGGTCGTCCTGTTCATAAACTCCCTGACCGTAAAGGTTCGCCATGCCGTAGGCAGTGCGCAGGTGCAACATGGTTTCAAGGATGCCAATGTTGTAAACCCGGCTATGCTCGCGCAAGGCTTCCAAAAACATCTGATGCACTTTAAGATTGGGTTGCAAGCGGTTGATGATGAAGCGGGAGGGAATGCGCTGCCCTTTTTCTTCCGAAAGCCGGTCAATTTCCTCGGCAATTTGCTCCGTTGACCAGATGTCGTTGCCGCCGGTTGGCGAGATTGGAATGAGCACGATATGGCTCAGACTGATGATTTCACCGGCGATTTTTTCGAGCGAGGGTGGGCTGTCAATGATGATGGTGTCGTAGCCCTCATTGTTGTAGAGGTCTTCCACTGTGCGGCGGATGGTTCGATGGTTGGGGTTGGAAAATACCGGGATGCGCGGTTCCTGGTCGCCGCGTGCGTCGAACCAGCGCATGCTGTTTTGGGAGGTGTCGGCGTCCACGATGCAGACTTTGGCGCCGGTGTTGGCGTAGCAGACGGCGAGATTCTGTGCGATGACGGTCTTGCCGGTGCCGCCTTTGTGGTTGATGGATGCGAGTATCATTCAGTGAAGTTTTGCGGCAAAGGTAGGGTAGGGTAGGCGTTTAGACGCAAAAACGTCAAGATGTTTTTGTGCTTAGACGTAAAAACGTCAAGACGCTAAATTTTTAACTCACTGAATGTAGCTTTGCGGGGGTTAGAGTATTGGGCTGCCCAATGACCAATCCCCCAACCAGCTAAAAGCTAAACATGGAAAAGCAATCCAAATTACAAGTGCTGGAAACGGAAATAAGGCTGCTCGCCATCCAGGAGAGCGACTATTTCTCCATCACCGACATTGCAAAACGTTTTGACGTCAATAATCCCGCCGACATCGTCGCCAATTGGATGCGCAACAAAGACACGGTGGAATTTCTCGGCACTTGGGAAATGCTCAACAACCCGGATTTTAAACTCCTCGAATTCGAGGAGTTTAAAATTGAGGCGGGCGCTAACCGCTTTGTTTTGTCGCCTACCAAGTGGGTGGAGGTGACCCATGCCGTAGGCATCCGGACAAAAGCGGGGCGGTACGGCGGCGGCACATTTGCGCACAAGGACATTGCAATGGCTTTTTGTTACTGGCTCAGTCCGACTTTTCAATTGTATGTCATCAAAGAGTTCCAACGCCTGAAAGAGGAAGAAGCCAAAACGCTCAATCTCGAATGGGACGTGAAGCGCATCATGGCAAAAGCGTCTTACCCTATACACACGGAAGCGGTGCGGCAGCATCTCATCCCACCAAAAATCGTCCGCACCAAATTCGAGGGAATCTATTTCGCCAGCGAAGCCGACCTGCTCAACGTGGCGCTTTTTGGCATGACCGCAAAAGAATGGAAGCTGCAAAACCCGGAAGCCAAAGGCAATATCCGCGACAATGCCACGCATGAGCAGTTGCTCGTCCTGTCCTTGCTGCAAGGGTTGAACGCCAAGCTGATGGAGTGGGGGAGTGATGCCGAACAGCGCATCGAACTACTTAACAAGGCGGCTATCGAGTGGATGGAAATTGTGCTGAGTAGCAGCAGCTTGAAAAATTTGCCGGGGGAGCAAAAGAAGCTCGGTTGAACCGCTTCTCAAATGCTAAAATTCACGACCGCCCGCAACCCCTGCCGCAAATACACTTCCGCCATTTTCTTCCGATAGACCCTCGGGTAAAACAGATTTTCCACCATGCGGCATTTTTTGCTCACGGATTTGACGAAGGCATCTTCGTCGGAAAGGTCGTGCGTTTCAAAAACCACCGGTCCCATGTCCACGCCGCTCAGGGCGATTTTCAGCCTGCCGCTTTCAGGTTCAAAACTCAACGCCAGCGTGAGGTTGGTAAAATCCACGCTTTTGCGGGGGCGCAATTTTCGGAACCAGGTGCGCAAATCATTTCTCACCGGAACTTCCACTTGCGTTATCAGTCCTCCTTTCGGCAGGTGGTGCGGGTTCAACCCGTTGCTCGAGTACAGGGCTTCCAAAGGCATCGAGTGGACGCCGTCCGCCGCCTCGAAATGCACCGTTGCATTGAGGCATATCAGCGCGGGCACGAGGTCGGAGACGAACACCGAATAACACGCTTTTTTGCCGCCGGTGGCGATGCAAACGTCGCCGCCGCACTTGAGGCAAAGCCCGATGGCTTCCCGCCAAAATTCAGATTGGTTGAAGAACGAGCAACGATTTTCCACCATCAAATTACCGCCGACGGTGGCGCTTTTGCGAATGACCGGCGAGGCGATGGACAGCGCCGCCTCCGCCAGCAGGGGAAATTTTTGGCGCACCAGTTCCGAGCTTGCCAACCCGTGCAAGGTGACGCCTGCGCCGATGAACAGGCTGCCGTCTTTTATTTCAATTTCACCGAAACCCGGCAGGGCGGAAAGGTCAATCAGGCAAGCGGTGCTGTTGTTTTCCTGCTGGCGATGCACCATGAGGTCGGTGCCGCCGGCGAGGTAGGCGAAGCTGTCGCCGTTGGTTTGGGCTGCCGACAAAGCCGCTGGCACGGAGGCGGGAACGAGGTAAGTTGTTTTCATGCGGCAACAGTATTTTTAGAGGTGACACCTTTTGAAAAGGTGTCACCTCTGTTTTGCAGCATCGCCTCCAGCACTTTGTCCGCCGTGATGGGCAGGCTGTTGACGCGCACCCCGACGGCGTCGAAGATTGCATTGGCGATGGCGGGAATGGACGGATGCAAAGCGCCTTCGCCGCATTCTTTCGCGCCGAAGGGACCCTCCGGGTCGGCAGATTCGATGATGTTGGTTTGGAAAAGCGGCGTGTCGAGCGAGGTCGGGATTTTGTAGTCCAACAGGTTGGGGTTGAGCAGCAAACCTTCGTAATAATTCATCGCCTCCGACAGCGCCTGCCCCATGCCCATGTGCCATGAGCCTTCGAGTTGCCCCTCCACCGCCAGCGGGTTCAGCGCTTTGCCG
>CAZHLB010000386.1:0-6492 GCA_964533005.1 uncultured Saprospiraceae bacterium | reverse complement strand
TCCTAAACATCCTTCGCTATCCCCCCTCATCCTAGTTCAATTAGGCTGGAAAAGTAGCGGTTTGCCTCAAATTTTTTGGAAGCCGAGTCAACCTGCCAGCCGCAGACAGATTTTTTCTCTTCCCAAAATGTACTCCTTTTCCATCCGCCCCGTCTCACCAATAAATTGACGTGCCTGAAAATTATCCCCCCAGCAAGCAGCGCACCGGCAAGACCGCTTAATTTCAAAGCTCGTCCTTGCGCAAAAACGTTCTTTTCCAAACTGGGCTTTCCTTTTTTATGCCCCCGCTGCAATCTCCTTTTTTTCTACTTTCGCCAGCGAAACAGACTTGTTACTTGCTTTCAAATTGCTGCAAATCAAGCACTTGTTTAGTTGGCTACCGATTCGCCGGTCGCCGCCATTTTCAGCAATTCAGGCATTTTTTTTCCGAAAAGAAGCCGGGCAAGCACTTCCCAACTTTGAATGGAAACTGAAGCAATCACCAGGGAGGATATAGACGTGATTCGGGAATTCCTTGCGACGAGGGACGCCAGGTTTTTCACCGAACTGTACCGAAAGTACGCCGGGAGGGTTTACGCCAAGTGTATCTCCCTGCTCAAAGAAGAACACCTCGCACGGGACGCTACGCAGGAAATCTTTCTCAAAATCTTCCTGAACCTCAGCCAGTTCGGCGCTCAATCCAAGTTTTCCACCTGGGTTTATTCGATTACTTACAACTATTGCATTGACCTGCTGCGCAAAAAGAAGAAGCTGTCCGACCTGTTTTCCAGCGACATGGAGCGCCTGCCGGACACAGCGGACGAAATTTCAGATGAAGAATTGAAGACGATGGAAGTCAACCGCCTGCGGGAAGTCCTCGACCTCATCCCGGTCGGCGACAAGGCGATTTTGCTGATGAAATACCAGGACGACCTGCAAATCAAGGAGATTGCCGGCATTCTGGACAAAACGGAAAGCGCCATCAAAATGAAAATCAAAAGAGCCAAACACAAGTGCCAAATGGTCTATTCAAAACTGTATCCTGAAGACTAACGTGCTGATTATGAACGCTGCCAATAATTTCAAACGCTTGCAAGAAGAGGACGAAGAACGGTTTCCGCCGCCGCCGGAAATCGAGGAAAACGTCTTCGACAGTCTCCGGATATTGGGCATCATGGGGCAAGCCATGGAATTGTACATTCCGAAAGCTTTCGAAATGTTTATCCTCACTCTGGGCGGTACGATTCGGGAAATTGACTCAGCTGCTCAAAACAATCCCGACCCTGCCCTCGGCGACGCTCAAATTGACCCGGAAGACGGTGCGCCCGGCATGGCAAAGCCTGGAAATGAAGAAGAACAATGAGATATTGGGATATTGAGATATTCCGGCAGCCGGAATATCCCAATATCTCAATATCCCAATATCCAAAATTCCGCTGCATGGGAATTCTCGACATAGTCAAAGAAGTGATAGCAAAATTCGCCTCGGCGTTGCCGAACATCGTCGGGGCGGTGGTCATCGCCCTTTTGGGCTGGCTGATTTCAAAACTGGTGTCCAGAGCTTTGCTCAAAATCCTGGAGACCATCAAAATTGACCGCTTCGGCGACAAAATCAACGAGACGGAATTTGCCACCAAAGCCAATTTCCAACTCAAACTGAGCCGGTTTTTGTCGAAACTGGCTTACTACTTTTTGATGCTGATTTTCCTGATGGCTGCGACCGACGTGCTGGGAATGCCGGTGGTTTCGGAAATGGTCAGCGACCTTATCAACTACCTGCCTCGACTGCTTTCTGCCTTGATTTTGTTCGTGCTGGGCATTTATCTGGCGGAATTCGTGAAAAACATCGTCCTCGCCGCCGCCAATTCGCTCGCCATCCCGTCGGCTAAAATCATCGCCAATTTTGTCTTTTACCTCATTTTTCTCACGCTCACCATCAGCGCACTGGGGCAGGCGAGCATCGAAACTTCGCTCATCACTTCCAACCTGACCGTGATTTTGGGCGGCGTCGTGCTGGCATTTTCGTTAGGCTACGGCTTCGCCTCGAAGGACACGATGGCAAATTTTCTCGCCTCTTTTTACAGCAAAAACAAGGTGAAAATCGGCGACATCGTCAGCGTGGACGGCTCGAAAGGCAGGGTGATTGCAATGGACAGCGCCTCGCTGACCTTGCAAGGCGACGGCAAAATCATCGTGATACCTTTGAAAAAACTCACGTCTGAGAAGGTGGAAATTTTTCCGAGTACATTGAATTAGGATGCGTGGGATTTGAAAAGATTTTAAGGATTGAGACGCACGTCCCAATCCTTAAAATCCTTTCAAATCCTACGCATCCTAATTCAAAAAATAAGGCGCATGGTCAAGCATTTTTCCCTCCTTTCCCTGGCAGTCCTGTTTTTCCACCTGCCACTTTCCGCTCAAACCGTCGAAGAATTGAAAGCCCAAAAGGCTGAAAAAGAAGCGCAAATCGCAGCCTTGCAAGGCGAAGTCGCCGGCTTGAAAGGGCAAATTGACGCCATGCCCGGCTGGCAATTCGGCTCGCTCGGCACGGTGGGCTTGAATTTTTCCAGGTTCAACGACTGGATTTCAACAGAGACGCCGAACACTTTTGCCAGCACGCTCGGCTTTTCCGGCTCGGCTTTCGCCAATTTTGACAACCCGACTTTGTTCTGGAAAAACTCGGGCGCTCTGACTTTGGCAAAAACAAAACTGGACACCGACACCCAGGACAACGAAGACGCCGACTACGAAACCAGCGCCGACAACCTGGGGCTGTCCTCGCTTTTTGGCTACAAATTGACGCCGAAACTCGCCGCCTCCGCCCTCGCTCAATACCGCTCTACGATTTTGAGCAATTTCAACAACCCCGGCTATTTTGACATCGGCGCAGGCGCAACCTGGACGCCCATTCCGAACATGGTTGTGGTTTTTCATCCGCTGAACTACAACTTCATTTTTGCCGAAGATGACCTGAATTACGAATCTTCGCTCGGCTGCAAAATCGTGGCAGACTACGCCAAAGCCTTGCCCAAAGGCATCGCCTGGAAAACCAACCTCTCGGTTTTCGTGAGCTACTCCGACCCGAAGAATTATTCGAACTGGATTTGGACGAATGGCTTTGCACTGACGGTTTGGAAAGGGCTGGGCTTGGGCTTCGAACTGGGCTTGAAGAATAGCAGGCAGGAAGGCTACAACTACAAATTGGTGCAGGACAACCTCGACCCGGAGGACTTCAAAATTGATGATTTGGAGGGTGGGGATAATCCTTTGCAGACGTATTGGTTGCTTGGGTTTACCTATAATTTGTAGTGTTGAATAAACTTTATGCTTGAAAAGCCTGCTTGGTTTTCCAAGCAGGCTTTCCTGTTTTACTTTTGAGCCATTGAATCCAACTTATGCTTAAACAATCCTCTTTGCCATTATGAAAAAGCTTTTAATTCCCTTCTTCTTCTTTTCAATTATTAGTTCAAAAGCCCAGACTTTTGATTCTTTGCTATACGGTGAATGGATACAATACAAAGAACTTACAAAAGGCAAGTTCTACGTTCCCGAAGATTCTTTGGATGAAAACAATCATGTCAAAATTGGATTCAAGTATGATTTTTCCCAAAATAATGAGGTTATTCATAGCACTTATGGCGCTTTGTTAAACTGTAGTTTCCCCTTTGATTATCTGCTCTCAGATTCGGTATTAATGATTGGAAACAAAGCCTACAAAATTGAATGGCTGACAAAAGACGCTCTGATTTTGCAAATCTTAAATTCTCCACATTCTTCTCCTGTCTCCGCATTTTATCGAGCGTCTTTGAAAACTCAGGGGAAGCAAGAAATCGATAAATTTTTCAACCAGTCTCATACTTTGCGTGTCGAAGGATTTCCGTTCAACTATGAAAATCTGGAAGATATTTTTCTAAGCTCTGACCCTCCTCCCATGTTTTCTGGTTGTGAAAGTGTACCAGAAAATACCGAGAGAAAAAGATGCGCAAATGAAAAAATGCTTGATTTCATTAGAAACAATATTCAATATCCAGTTGAAGCAAAAGCGAATAATATAGGTGGCACTGTCCTTTTGAGATGTATTGTTGAGAAAGACGGAAGACTTTCCAATTTTGAGATATTAAAAAGGATTGGAGGAGGGTGCGAGGAAGAAGCTATCCGTATTTTAAAAGCAATGCCAAATTGGATACCAGGCAAATCGGGTGGCAAATTAACCAAGGGTAATTTGATAAGAATTATCGTTTGCGTTCCTGTAACTTTTAAAAAAGCCCAATAATTTTTTTCAGCACATGACAAAAATCGCCATCCTCGGCTCCGGCAGCATGGGCAGCGGCATCGCACAAGTGGCAGCCGCCGCCGGGCACGAAGTTTTTATTTTCGACAGCAACCCCAGCGCCCTGGAACGGGCAAAACAAAACCTGCAAAACACCCTCAACGCCCTCGCCGCCAAAGGCAAACTGGACGACCGCACCGCCAAAGCCATCTTCGGCAGGCTCTATTTTGTGGAGGAAATTTCCGCTTTTCGGGAAGCCGGGCTGGTCATCGAAGCCATCGTCGAAGATTTGGCGGTGAAAAAATCAGTCTTCGAGCAAATCGAGCCGCTCGTCAGCGACGAGTGCATCCTTGCCACGAACACTTCTTCTCTTTCCATTGCCGCCATCGCCGCCGCTTGCAGCAAGCCGCACCGGGTGTTGGGCATCCATTTTTTCAATCCTGCGCCGCTGATGAAATTGGTGGAAATCATTCCCGCCGTGCAAACCGACCCGGCGGTGGCGGAGCAATCGAGGCGGCTGGTGGAAAGTTGGGACAAGCTCGTGGTGCTGGCAAAAGACACGCCCGGCTTCATCGTCAACCGCATCGCACGACCGTTTTACGGCGAGGCATTGCGCATCTTCGAAGAAGGCATCGCCGACGCCGCTACGATTGATTGGGCAATGACGGAAATCGGCGGTTTCCGCATGGGCCCCTTTGCGCTCATGGATTTCATCGGCAACGACATCAACTATGCAGTGACCGAGTCCGTGTTTTCCGCCTTTTTTTACGACCCTCGCTACAAGCCTTCTTTCACGCAAAAACGGCTGGTGGAGGCAGGTTGGTTAGGCAAAAAAAGCGGCAAGGGGCACTACGATTATTCGCCCGGAGCGCCGCCGCCTGCGCCGAACAAAGACCCGGAACTGGGCAAAGCCATCTTCCACCGCATTCTCGCCATGCTCATCAACGAAGCGGCAGACGCACTTTACCTGCGCATCGCCAGCCGGGATGACATTGACCTCGCCATGACCAAAGGGGTGAATTATCCGAAAGGCTTGCTGCGGTGGGCGGATGAGATTGGGATTCAGACTTGCGTGGAGCGGATGGATGATTTGCATGGGGAGTATTTGGAGGACAGGTATCGGTGCAGCCCGTTGCTGCGAAGGATGGCACGGGATGGAAAGCACTTTTTCGATTAATACCCAATGTGAAACAGCGCATCCCCCTGCCCCACCACCGGCGAATTATTATGTCCAATCAAATACCCATCCCTGCTCGCCACCACCGGTATTTCATCTTGCCCAAAAGGGTCATTAATCACGCCCAGCGGCTCGCCTTTCGTTACCTGCTGCCCTGACTGTTTTGACCAGCGAAACATGCCGGGGCGACCTGCCCGCAGCCAGGTGCTTCTTTCCAAATGAATGCTTTTTTCAGGAGCCACCTTTTCTGCCAACATGCCTTGCGAAACGAGCAAGCGGCGCAAACCAGCCAATCCTTTTTCAACGGAAAAACCATCGAGGCGCAAGTTTTCACCGCCCTCGAAAACGAGTATGCGCTTGTTGGCGACGAGGGCAGTTTTGCGCAAAGAATTGGGTCGCAGCCTGGCGGCGACGAGGAACGGAGCGCCGAATGCCTTCGCAAGCGCCTCACTTTCAGCATCATCGGCAGTATAGCGGATTTGCGGGAAATTGTAGTGCCCATTGCCGCCCGTGTGAAAATCCACCCCAAAATCAATGACCGGCAAAATATGCCTGCTGAAAACATGGGCGACCCTCGCCGCCATCGAACCGCTCGCCGAGCCTGGGAAACTGCGGTTCACGTCTTTGCCATCGGGCACGTCCCGGCTGAAATTATTGAAACCATGCACGTTGAGCACGGGAATCGCCACGACGCTGCCTTTCAGCAAATTGTCAAACATCCGGCTGGCGAGCGCCCGGCGCACGATTTCGATACTGTTGACTTCGTCGCCGTGAACGCCTGCCATCACGAGGACGCTTGCACCTGGGTTGGCGCTGCGAAAGGCGAAAACGGGCAGGTGGATTCTCGTGTCCGAAGGCAGCCTGCCCACATTCAGTTTGAGCATTTGGCTTTGCCCCGGCTCGATGGTGAAGTTTTGAATGGTCAAAAGTTGAATGATTGACTATGAATAAATACTCACCACCTTTCTGATTAAATGATTGATGATTAAATGATTAAATGATTGTTGATGGAGTGGCAGATGGCAGGATGTGCGATGTTCGGCGACATTGCACATCCAGCCATCTG
>CAZHLB010000385.1:0-6524 GCA_964533005.1 uncultured Saprospiraceae bacterium | reverse complement strand
TATTAGCAGGGTTTGCTCCCCTTTAGGGGTTGGGGGTGGTGCGCAATCACTCGCATTTTGCCACTTCCCACAAATCATCGAATCAAATTGCAACCTCCGCCTGACCCCAAAAAACCGAATCATCAATTGACGACATGAAAACCACCGCTTTCCCAATTCTTTCCCAGACCTATCGGTACGGAATTTTGCTTTTCTCCATCTGCCTTTTGGCAACTTCCCTTTTTTCTCAATCCAATATTCAGCAACCTGTCAGCATCAACAGCGACGGCGCAGCGCCCAACGCCAGTGCCATTTTGGACGTGCAGGCAACGGACAAGGGCATGCTCGTGCCACGTGTCAGTTCTGCCCAGCGCACGGCAATCGCCTCGCCTGCCACCGGCTTGCTCGTGTTTGACACCGACACGGGCAGTTTTTGGTTTTTCAACAGCACGGTTTGGACGGAAATAGGAGCAGGCTACACCAGTGGCACGGGCATTTCCATTGCCGGAAACACAATTAACAACACCGGTGACATCAACCCTGCCGACGACCTGACCGACGCCAGCACGGCAGGCGGCGACGTGTCGGGCATTTTTTCCAACCTGCAAATTGCCGCAGGCGCAATTGGCACTGCCGAAATTGCTGATGGCACGGTGGCAGCCGCCGACCTTGCGCCTGGCGTGATTCCGAGCAATTTGCCGCCGTCGGGGGCAGCGGGCGGCGACCTTTCCGGCACTTATCCGAATCCGGATATTGCCGCAGGCGCAGTGGGCACTGCCGAGATTGCTGATGGCAGCGTCACCGGCGTAAAAATATCTTCCGGCGCAGCCGGCAACGGGCTGGTTTTGGCGGCAGACGGAAGCGGCAATGTCAGTTGGTCTTCCGCTCCGAAAATCAATCTTTTGCAGGATGCCGACATGGACACCAAAATACAGGTGGAGGAAAGCCCGGATGAAGACATCATTCGTTTCGACTTGAGCGGAACGGAGAAAATGGTGTTGCAAAAAAATGCAAATGGCGCTGCCAGGCTCGAGTTGCCGGATGCAGGCAACTCCACTATCATAGGGCAAGCGGCAGGGGTGAACAACAACCCGGCGACAGGATTTGACAATACTTTTCTTGGCTTCAGCGCAGGCAATGCGAACACCTCCGGCGCAGGGAACACGGCAAGCGGTTCGAGGGCTTTGCTTTCCAATACGGAAGGAGATTACAATACTGCCTTTGGGCTGCAAGCGCTTCAGGCAAATTTGGATGGGTATGAAAACATCGCCCTGGGGTGGAGCACGCTTTTGCTGAATACTTCGGGTTATTTCAACACCGCCACCGGGTCGAATGCGATGCACTCCAACACCAGCGGCTGGAATAATACCGCCATTGGAAAGAATGCGCTTTATTCCAACACCACTGGTGTTTCAAATACATCCACCGGAGTAAGTTCGCTCGGTACAAATAGCAGCGGCAGCAGCAATACTGCGCATGGGCACGATGCGCTTGCCTCCAATTCTACCGGGAACAACAACACCGCCAATGGCGCAAATGCGCTCGCTCTCAACAGCACCGGCTTTTCAAATGTCGCCGTTGGCAAGAATGCCCTTTATCAAAATACCACCCGTTCCAACCTCGTGGCGGTGGGCGATTCTTCTTTGTATAAAAATGGCATTGGCGCTACGCTCGCCTTTCATGCAACTGCCAATACTGCGCTCGGTTCCAAAGCATTGTATGGCAACACGACCGGGTATGACAACACGGCAACAGGTTTCCGGGCTTCGTTTTCAAATACAACAGGCATCGCCAATACGGCAAGCGGTTACGATGCCATGTATTCCAATACGACGGGTTCCTACAACACAGCAAAGGGCTATATCGCTTTATATTCCAACACGACCGGCAATAACAACACGGCTATTGGTGATTATGCCATGTATTACAACACGACCGGCTCGAACAATTCGGGATATGGTTTTGCTGCGCTTTACAGCAATACGAGCGGGTTTTCTAATGTGGCTTTGGGCAGGAATGCGCTAAATTCAAACACTACCCGCTCCAACCTCGTGGCGGTGGGCGATTCTTCTTTGTATAAAAATGGTATGGGCGCTACCCTTGCCGTACATGCAACTGCCAATACCGCTCTCGGTTCCAAAGCATTGTATGGCAATACGACCGGGTACTCAAACACTGCTGCGGGCTATCGGGCGCTTTACACCAATACCACCGGCTACCACAACACTGCCAACGGAGAGTCGGCACTGTATTCCAACACCAGCGGCTGGAACAACTTGGCATCTGGCAAAAATGCATTGTATGCCAACACCACAGGCAATGAGAATAATGCCTTCGGCGTGAGCACACTTGGCGCAAACACCACCGGCAGCAACAATTCGGCTTATGGAGCGGGTGCGTTAACCTCCAACATCACCGGCAATAACAACACCGCCAATGGATACAATACGCTTGTATCTAACACCACTGGTTTTTCAAACACCGCCATAGGTATAAAGGCTTTGTACTCGAACACCAGCCGCTCCAACCTCGTCGCCGTTGGCGATTCTTCCTTGTTCAACAATGGTGTTGGCGCTACGCTCGCTATTCACGGAACTGCCAACACTGGCATTGGCTCCAAGGCGCTCTACGGCAACACGACAGGCTATCACAACACTGCCGCAGGCTACCGGGCGCTCTATACCAACACCACCGGCGGCGACAACATCGCAATGGGAGGCGAGGCGCTGTACTTGAACACCAGCGGCAACAGCAACACCGCCATTGGCAGGCAAGTGCTTTATTCCAACACCGGCGGAAGTGTAAATACGGCTGTAGGAGCAGGTGCGGCTTACCTCAATAGCACTGGCAGCGACAATACTTCCATTGGCGGGAATGCACTGTATTCCAACGTTTCAGGCGGCAACAACACTGCCCTCGGCAGGTTTGCGCTGTATCTCAATACAGCCAGCAACAACACGGCGGTTGGCAGGAATGCCCTTTATCCCAACTCCTCCGGCGCTGAGAATACCGCCGTCGGAGTAAGTGCGCTTGGCACGAATACCATCGGCAACAACAATACCGCCCTGGGCGCTTCCGCCGACGTGACCGCCAACAACCTGAGCAACACTACTGTAATTGGCAGGGGCGCTTCGGTCAATGTCAGCAACAAAGTCCGCATTGGCGACGCCAATGTCACCGTTATCGAAGGACAGATGGATTGGACTTTTCCTTCCGACACCCGCTTCAAGTTCAACGTCCACGACGACAGGGTGCCAGGCTTGGCTTTCATCAACAAGCTTCGTCCCGTTTCTTACCAATTCGATACCCGCAAATTCGACTTGCACCTGATGCAAAACATGCCCGACAGCATCCGGCAGCGCCGCATGGGCGGGCAGGATTATTCGGAAAGCAGCGCAAGGGTGCAAACGGGTTTCCTTGCGCAAGAAGTTGAGCAGGCGTGCAAGGAGTTGGATTTCGAGTTCAGCGGGCTGCACGTTCCGGTCAGCGAAGTGGACAATTATGGTTTGGCGTATGGAAGTTTTGTGCCCTTGTTGGTGAAGGGAATACAGGAACAGCAGGCAGAAATTGGAAATTTGAAATTGGAAATTCAGGCGCAGCAGGCAGAAAACGCCGCTTTAAAATCCAGCCTCGCAGCGCAAGCTGCGCAGCTTCAAAAGATTGCAGCCTGCCTGCAAGACGCTGGCATGATGGTGGAAAAGTGACGGTTAATTTGAAAAAGCAGAAATCATTCGAGCACCATGCCTTCTCCCGTTAATATTCCGCATCGTTGTAAGAAACGGAAAGGTGCAACCCATCTGCGCTTTCTCCCACGTGCCAACTAACGATGAACATTTTGTATTCCGGGAAAAACCACTTTTTCCTATCCATGAGCATTCGAATATCCTCCCGGAAGCCTTTTTCGTCTTTTTCGCCAAGTACGCCCAATTCTTTCAACATGCGGTTTATCTGTTGCTCCTGCTCATTTTGAGGAATCAGGGAAATGTTCCAAACCAAAATGCAAAAGCCAATGATGGATTTTTCCACCTCGAAAGGCGGGTCGCCCTGGCGAAGCGGCTCGGAGAATTCGAGCAGGATATCGGAAACCTTGCGCTTGCCGGGGTCGGTGGTTTTATATTTACCGGGCTTGCCAAAAACTTCATCCGACTGTCTTTTCAGTTCATCATAACCGAATACGGCTTCGGGGCTTTTGGCTCTGTGCTTGGGTGGCTTTTTGCCTCCGATACTTCTTTTCATGCGATGATTTTTATGGTTGAAAACCGGGCGGTTCGCTTCGAGGGACAAATCAAAAACTCAAACGCCTGACCTCCAAAAACACCTTGTCCAAGTGGTTGAAATCGCCGTCAGTGGTCAATAAGACAGCGGTTAAAAGAGAGGCGGTTGCCGCAATCCACAAATCATTTTTGCCCATGTTTCTGGAAGAAAAAGGAGAGGAAAGAGACGGGTGTCTTCCTTGGCTGTAGGAATCAATTTCAGCGTACCGGTGAAACAGGTCTTCGATATTCACTTCTGAAATCAGGAAAAGACCGATGAGCCTTTCCAGCCGGTCTATTCGTTTGCTTCCCCAATGATTTTGCATGGCTATCGAACGAATTTCGCCCAGCGATACTGCCGACAGCCAGGCTTCATTTCCTATTGACAAAGGGTCGAAATCTCTTTCCACCGCTTGCATCAAGGGAGATTCTCGAATGTAGTGAACAAGTATGTTGGTGTCAAAAATGTAAATCATGGCGTTAACATGGCGAGCAATTCTTCAACGGGTTCCTGAATATCCATTTCACGTATCAGGCGCATCATTTCTTCCTTGTCGTGCTGACCTTTCCAGCCTTGCTCCCGCTTCATTTCTTCCGGGTCGAATTTTTCACGGTAAGGCTTTTTCATCGCCCGCTCTTTTAGCTTTTCATACAAAGCTTCCTGCTTTGTCTTTTTTGCGGCAGCCTTCGCTGGCTTGCCATTTTTCCCGGGTTGGCGCTTTTCCAATTGCCGCTCCAGCCAATCCAAATCAGCCGGATTGTCAATCGCCGAGACGAGTTGAATGAGATGAAATTTTTTTTCTGCTACGTTGACCATGTTGACCTCCTTTTTGGCTATAAAGTTATTCTTCTCCTGCAAAGTTTTCCAAAACTGGCAATTCCTACCTCGTCAAATACATATTCCGCTGGCTATCCAACTCCCGAAAAAACGGGTCGCTCAAATCCCGGATAAACTGTATCGCCTCCCCGGTGGATTTCATTTCGGGACCCAAATCCTTGCTCACCCCCTGAAATTTCTCGAACGAAAACACCGGCACTTTGATGGCAAACCCCTTCGGCTGCGGCTTAATCACAAAATCCTTCAGCTTGTGTGTGCCGAGCATCACCTGCGTGGCAATTTTCAGGTACGGAACACCGTAGGCTTTGGCGATAAACGGCGTGGTGCGGCTCGCCCTCGGATTGGCTTCGATGACATAGACTTTTTCGTCCTTGATGGCAAACTGCACGTTAATTAAACCCCTGATGTTGAGGGCTTTGGCAAGTTTTTCCGTGTACTCGACCATCGTGCTGACGGCGTTGACCGAGAGGCTGTAGGTAGGCAACACGGCGTTGCTGTCGCCGGAGTGGATGCCTGCGGGTTCGATGTGCTCCATGATGCCCATGATGTGGACTTCGTCGCCGTCGCAGATGGCGTCAATTTCGGCTTCTTTTGCCCGGTCGAGGAAGTGGTCAATGAGGATGCGGTTTTCGGGCAGTTGCTTGAAAATATGCAGGACGTGCTGCTCCAGTTCCTTGTCGTTGATGACGATGCGCATGTATTGCCCGCCGAGCACGTAGCTGGGGCGCACCAGCACCGGGTATTGAATTTCGTTGGCAATGCGTAGCGCCTCCGTCGGGTCGTGGGAGATGCCATATTTTGGGTAGGGAATGTCGAGGGCTTTGAGCAGGTCGGAAAAGCGACCCCGGTCTTCGGCGATGTCCATGTTGTCGTAGCTCGTGCCGATGATTTTGATGCCTCGCTCGTGGAAGGTTTTCGCCAGTTTCAGCGCCGTTTGACCGCCAAGTTGGACGATGATGCCTTCCGGTTTTTCCAATTCTATGATTTCTTCCAGGTGCTCCCAGAAGACCGGCTCGAAGTACAGCTTGTCGGCAATGTCGAAGTCGGTGGAGACAGTTTCAGGGTTGCAGTTGACCATGATGGCTTCGTAGCCGGCGTCTTTGATGGCGAGCACCCCATGGACGCAGCAATAGTCGAATTCGATGCCCTGCCCGATGCGGTTGGGCCCACTTCCAAGTACGATGATTTTTTTACGGTCGCTCGGAATGCTTTCGTTTTCGTGGTCGAAAGTCGAGTAAAAATAAGGCGTCTGCGCCTCGAACTCGGCGGCGCAGGTGTCCACCATTTTGTAGGTACGGCGGATGTTGAGCGCCTTGCGGGCACGGGTCACGTCTTCTTCTTTCACGCGCATTACCCAGGCGATTTGGGCGTCCGCATAGCCTGCCTCTTTGAGTTCCCGGAAGAAATTTTCAGGGATGTCGTCGGGCACGTTGTAGCGCATCAGGTCGTGCTCC
>CAZHLB010000384.1:0-6533 GCA_964533005.1 uncultured Saprospiraceae bacterium | reverse complement strand
CTCCATGACATCAACAATCATGTAATCATTTAATCGGCAATCATTTAATCAGTTTGGTAAAAGCAACAGAAGCTGTTTATTAAATCATGAATTTCCTGAAAATACTATTCAACCGACTGTTCTCCACCTCCGCCGCCGGGCTTTACACGCTCTTGATTGCCATCGCCATCGGCGCAGCTACTTTCGTTGAAAACGACTTCGGCACCAACTCCGCCCAGAAGATAATTTTCAAGACCCGGTGGTTTGAATTGTTGCTGGCGCTGTTTTGCGTTTCGCTCATCGTCAACATTTTCCGATTCCGCATGGTGCAAATGCGCAAGTGGACGCAACTCGTTTTTCATGCCTCGATGATTGTGATTTTGATTGGCGCAGGCGTCACTCGATATTTTGGTTACGAAGGCATGATGGGCATCCGGGAAGGCAGCGCATCCAATACTTTTCTCTCGTCTGAGACGCATCTGCAATTTGAATTGCTGCACGAAGGCAAGCGTTTCGGCTTCGCCGAAAAAGTGCTTTTTGCCACGCTGGGCGACCACGATTTCAAAGAATCTTACCTGATTGGCGACAAGGAATTATCGCTCGAAGTCCTCCGCTTCATCCCCAACCCGACCGAGGCAATGGTGGACGACCCGAATGGCGTCCCGACCCTGAAAGTAGTGATTGGCGGCATGAACGGCAGGGAGGAATTTCTGGTGAAACAGGGCGACAGAGCCAATATCTACGGCACTTTGTTCAATTTCGGCAACGCCGAAGACCCGGCGGCTTTCAACATCAAATACGAGCGGGACAGCCTGTTTTTCAAGGCTCCGAAGCCGTTCACACAAATGGTGATGGCGACCCAAAAAGTTGACACCATCCCGCCAGGAGTTTATCGCCCGTTGATGTTGCGCAGCATGTATGCAAGCGGTGCGGAGCGGTTCGTTTTTGGCGAATTCAGACCAAAAGCCTCGGCGACGGTCGAGTCCACTTCGGAAAAAATGACCAGCACGAGCAGCGGCGGATTGGAAGTGAAAGTGACTTTTGGCGGCGAGGAGCGCAAGCTGTTCATCACCGGCAGCCAGGGCATTCAAGGCAAACCCGGCATCGCCCGATTTGGCAATTCCAGCCTCGCCGTCGCCTACGGAGCGAAGCCAATCGAACTGCCATTTTCCATCAAACTGCGGGATTTCATCATGGAAAGATACCCCGGCACGAACAACGCCAGCAGCTACGCCAGCGAGGTAACGCTGATGGACGACCGCAAAAATCTGGTGCGTGACCAGCGCATTTTTATGAATAACATCCTCGATTACAACGGCTACCGTTTTTTCCAATCCAGCTTCGACCAGGACGAATTGGGCACGTACCTGAGCGTGAACCACGATTTCTGGGGCACCTGGATTTCCTACATCGGCTATGCTTTGCTGACCATCGGTTTGGTGATGACTTTTTTCAACAAACACAGCCGCTTCCAGCAGCTTGCGCAAAATCTGAAACGCATGAGACAGGCACAAAAAACAGAATCTTCAATGACTGCAGAAGGTGTGGGCGTGAACGGAGCAATGGCTTCTTTGAAAAGCATTTCACGTTTTCTCGGCAAGAAAGGCATGAAAGCAGTGCCTATTTTGGCAGCCATATTTTTGGCAATTTCAACGCCTACCAGCGCCGATGAATCAAAGCCTGTCATCAGCAAGGAGCACGCCGCCCGCTTCGGTCGCATCCAAATGCAAGACATCCGGGGCAGGATGAAGCCGTTGAACACGTATGCCAGCGAGGTTATGCGAAAACTTGCCCGCAAGGAAAGTCTGCTCGGTCAGACGCCGGAGCAAATCGTCCTCGGCATGGCAGTCAACCCGACCGAATGGTATCACGTGCCGCTTATTAAAATCGGCAAGCATGAAGAAATCGCCAATATCCTCGGTGTCGAAACGGGGCAACTGGCTGCATACGCTGATTTTTTCGGGCAAAACGGCGAGTATAAACTACAGGATTACGTTCGTAACGCTTACAATATGCCGCAGCGAGACCGGGGCGTTTTTGAAAAAGAACTGGTCAAAGTGGACGAGAAATTGAACGTCGCAAGCATGATTTTTTCTGGCAGGTTTTTGAAAGTTTTCCCGGTGCCGGGCGACTCAACGCTCACCTGGCTTTCTCCTGCGGAAACTGCTCATCAGCATGGTGGCGCATCAACCGGCGGCAGCATTTTGGAGCAATTTTATCCCGCATATACTTCGACTTTGCGCAATTCCATACAAACCGGTGACTGGAAATTAGCCGACCAAATGCTCGCTGAATTAAGCCGGTATCAGCAAAAACATGGCGGTGAAATAATGGTCTCCGAAGCCAAAATAAACGCCGAGATTTTCCTCAATAAACTCAACGCTTTCAGCCGATTGGGCAAATTATACGCTTTGCTTGGATTGGCATTTTTAGGGCTGCTTTTTACCTCCGTTTTCAAGCCGAAGCACAATTTTAAATTAGCCGGAAATATAGCCTTTGGCATATTGTCATTTGGCTTTTTAATGCACACAACAGGACTTGGTTTACGCTGGTACGTTTCCGGTCAAGCACCCTGGAGCAATGGCTACGAAAGCATGATTTACATCGGCTGGACAACAGTGTTGGCGGGGCTGATATTTGGCAGAAAAAACTTCGGCGGCTTGGCGGCGACGACCGTTTTGGCAAGCACAATATTGATGGTTGCAGGCATGAGTTGGCTCGACCCGGAAATTACGCCGCTCGTCCCGGTGCTGAAATCATATTGGCTGATGATTCACGTATCGTTGGAGGCGGGCAGCTATGGCTTCCTGATGCTGGGTGCAATTATTGGCGTGCTGAATTTAATTTTCATGATTTTCGCCAATCAGAAAAACGGTGAAAACGTATATCGTATCGTGAAGGAAATGACCATGATTAGCGAAATGACCCTCATCGGCGGGTTGGTTATGCTTAGCATCGGCACCTATCTCGGCGGCGTTTGGGCAAATGAGTCATGGGGCAGGTATTGGGGCTGGGATGCCAAGGAAACATGGGCTTTGGTGACTATTTTGGTTTACTCGTTCATATTGCACATGCGATTTATTCCTGGATTTCGAGGCGTGTATGCTTTTAATGTGGCGACGTTATTCGGCTGGGCAAGCGTGGTGATGACCTATTTTGGCGTCAATTATTATTTATCAGGCTTGCACTCGTATGCTGCGGGCGACCCGGTGCCGATTCCGCCTTCGGTTTTTTATACGGTTATATCATTGGTGATAATTAGTTTGCTGGCATATTGGCGGCATCGAAAATATGCGAAAAGTGCAAGTCCTGTCAGCACTTGAAGTGCTGACAGGATGTCCATCGAGAAGGAATATTGCCAAATCTAGAAACTCGCCAACCTCGACCAATTGCCGCCTTTTGGCTTCAAGGTCGCTTGTTTCCCCGCAAAAATTAAAGGCGGCAGCGCCGGATGGACGAGGGCGGTGGCGATTTTGGAGGATTGATTTGCACCATAATTGAAGAATGAAAAAAACCTTCTATCCCCCTGCTCGACCCTGTCTCCCAGCATCGCCACCACTTCGGCGACGAGCGGTTATTCAGCGGTTATCTTGAGCCGAACTTCCAACAGTTTCACTTTAATCGGGTGGAAGCGGCGGCAACCATTCTGCACTTCCCCTTGCCGCCGCATCGCAAGACCACCTTCGATTTCATCTTCCTGACCGAAGGCTCGTCCAAGCAGATGTAAAAGCAGCTGCCTTTCAGGATAAGCTGCTAAATACGGCATTTCTCGACCCGCTCTTTCAATGAATACGGCAATCCGAATATGATGATTACGGAAAATGGCGGCGGTTTCGCAGGCGAAGACGTGAAAGAACTGCCAGTTGTCAAAGACCCTTTGCGGGCTGATTTTATTAAACGGCACATGGAAGCAGCCATAAAAGCTAAAAAAGAAGGCGCAAATTTATTGGGTTATATGGCATGGAGCGGCTGGGATAATTTTGAATGGGTGTTCGGTTTTAGCAAGCGTTTCGGGTTGATATACGTGGATTTTGAGACGCAGGAGCGGATACCAAAACAGAGCTATTTTGAATTTCAGAAAGTGGTGAATGCGAACAAAGGGATTTGAAGTATTCGGAGCCAAGACTTGGAAAATCTAAGTAGTCAGCCATCCATTTCGCCAAAAAATCAAGGCTGGAAAATCAAACAAATTGCACTTCGAGCAGCCGCTGCCCGACGCGATGCAAAGCCTCCTGCACACGCCGAGCCTGTTCCGGCGAGGGGCGTTTGTACCCGGAGATGTACTGCCGAAGCAAGGTTGGGTTCATGCCCGCTTCTTTGGCGACTGCGCCGATTTTGACGGCTTCGAAAGTTTCAGGCGGCAGCATCGAGGCTTGGGGCAAAAGCGCTCCCGGCTTTGGCAAAAAATCAGGTGGCAAAGCCTGAATATCGAGCAATGGCTCGATGGTAGCATGCTCTTCGTCAAACGAAGTCACTTCGAACCAACCGCCGAGTTCGGGCTTTGACAGGACGGTGTGCAAATCAACTTTCCCAAGTTTCAATGCTTGCAGGCGGGCTTGGGAAATGGCAACGGCAACGTAGCGCGGCACCTCTACAGAGTCGTCCACGACTTGGCAGAGGTAATTCCCGCCAATCGAGTCCTTCCCGACGAACAAAATCGGGAAGTCGTGGTAAATGAGCGTTTCTGAAAAAGCGAGAGAGACTTTCATGAATCCAAAATTTTAATCATTGACAAATCAAATTGCGTGCTGCGCCACCACGAGAAATGGTGCTTGTCGCCGCTGGTTTGCAAAACCAAACCGTCTTTTTCAGTCAAATCAACCTGAAAAATGGGCATCGCAGCCATTTTCTCATACATCGCTCTCAATTTTTTGACGGCTTCAAAATCATCATAAACTGAGACCGAACGGGCTGTGCATTCGCTCACACGGAAAAACTTTTTAGGAAATCTCCGACGGTGCGACCAAAAATCACTGTCCTTCGGCGGAATGCTTCCCAAACGGTAGAAACTGGCGACCGAGGGCTGCGCTTCTTCCGGTGGACAATCAGGGGGTAGTTCTTCGTAGTAGTCCATGTCGCAAAGGTATCGTTTTTTATACTTTTTCTCCAGCAATTAAAACCTGGAATTTGAAAAATATATTCTGTAGTTGAATGAAAAACTTCAAAGGCAAGATATTCTGGCGGGGCGACGAAGGCTACGAGCAAGCCCGTGTCTGCCGCATCTTCAACCAGTGCCGGCCGGGGCGCTACCCGCAAGCCGTTTTTTTTCCAAAAAATGAAAAAGACGTGCAGGCAGCCGTGCTTTTCGCCAAAAACCAAGGCTGGAAAATTGCCATCCGTGCAGGCGGGCATTCGTGGGCGGCTTGGAGCCTGCGGGACGAAGGCATTTTGCTGGATTTAAAACACCTGAACAAAATCAGCTACGATGAAAAAACCGGCATCGCCAGCACAGGCCCCGCGGTGAAAGGCGGTGGTGAACTCAACCCTTTTCTGAAACGAAAAGGCAGGTTTTTCAACGGCGGGCACTGCCCGACGGTCGGCATCGGCGGCTTCCTGCTGCAAGGCGGGCAGGGCTGGAACGCACGAGGTTGGGGCTGGTCGTGCCAGTACATCGAGGCGCTCGACGTGGTGACTGCCGACGGGCAATTGCTCCGGGCAAGCGAAACGGAAAACGAAGATTTGTTTTGGGCGGCAAGAGGGGCGGAACCCGGTTTTTTCGGGGTGGTCACTTGTTTTTACTTGAAAACGAAACCACGACCCAAGTGCCTGACTGCCAGCACGTTCATCTATCCGGCAGCAGTCGGCGAAGGCGTTTTGAAATGGCTTTTAGACACGCACGGCGCGGTTGATCCGGACATGGAAATCATCGCTTCGGGGCAGATTTTTGACTTTGGGCCCGGCGTCGTCGTCCATGCTTTGAGCTTCGCCGAAACGCCGGAAGCAGGGCGTTGGGCACTTTTGCCTTTTGAAAATTGCCCGTAACGGCGCTCAAGGGCAGCAGCTATTTCGACAGCGCCGACTCATTTGCCATGATTCGGGGCGGGCACGTTGACGTGGCAATCATGGGCGGTTTGGAGGTGGACGAACAGGCGAACCTCGCCAATTGGGCAGTGCCCGGCAAGCCGTTGCTCGGCGTCGGTGGGGCGATGGACTTGGCAAAAGGCGCCAAACGCCTCATGATCCCTATGACGCATACCAACCCCAACGGCTCGCCGAAAATCGTCCCGGCTTGCATCCTGCCATTGACGGCGAAAAGCGTGGTGGATTTGGTCATCACGGAATTGGCGGTATTCGGCTACCCGGACGGCAAGCTGACCTTGCTGGAACTGATGCCGGGGGCGACGCTGGAAGAGGTGAGGGCAAAGACGAGTGGGGGATATGCGGAGAGGTAGCCATCGCACTTATTGAAGGTTTATGCTCGCCAATTCAACCTTCCTTCAGTTGTTTAGGTATGGCTTTTTCCGAAAACAAAATGGTAGTGTGCCTTTCCAGTGTATTGAGCCTTTAATTCTCAGACAGTTCCTTCGAGCGGCGGGGTTTTTTAAACCCCCCAA
>CAZHLB010000383.1:5985-6550 GCA_964533005.1 uncultured Saprospiraceae bacterium | reverse complement strand
AACCAAAATGCGGGGTCTCAAAACCCCGCCGCTCGAAGTAACTGTCTGAAAATTTGGAACCCACCGCACCTACATCGTGCCGGTATATTCAAGCAGCCAAAGCACAAAAAACACCGCCGCTGCAATGGCAGTCACCGAGCCGAAAATATTGAAAATCGCCCCGCCGATGGCAAAAAACACCACCGAAAGCAGGAACAAGCCGAGGCACAAAACCAGGTAATTCCTCGCATTTCCGTACGGTTTGTCCAGTGATTTTTTCAGCCGTTTTTCCAGCCAGTTTTTCTTCTTTTCAAATTTCAGCTTGCGCTTTAATTGCTTCTTCGTGAGCTTTTTCGAGTGAACCGAAAACGCTCCCTCCCGCTCGTCCGACACCTGGGCGGTGGCGGCGACAGGATTGAATTTTGCGCTGGCAGCTTGCCCGGCGTTAAAGTTTGCGGTGAAAAAGAGGATGAAAAGCAGTGCGAAAAGAGTGGGTTGTTTCATGGTCGAGGAAAATTTTTGGCGAAAAGCTGACAGGTGGAAATCCGGTTTCGCCGGGGAAAAATTTTGAAAAAATTTTTCCCCG
>CAZHLB010000383.1:3471-5975 GCA_964533005.1 uncultured Saprospiraceae bacterium | reverse complement strand
AACCCCCCACCCGACCCCCCCCGGGCCCCCCGTAAAAATAATAAAAAAAAATACCCCCCCCCCCGAAACCGGATTTCCACCTGTCAGCTTTGGGCACGACTTTGAAAAATAGGCGGCAAGAATAGGCAAAGCACTGAAAATCGCTACTTGAAAATCCACCCGTCATTTCGGTTTTCACTACCGGAACCCACTCTCAAAAAACTCAACCACCCGCTCATCCACCAAAATATCTTTCGGCGTCAGTTTTTGCTTCAAAACGATGCCTTCCAAAGTGCGGCAGCGGCTCAACGCCACATAAGTTTGACCAAACTCAAAAGCCCCTTTGTCCATGTCAATCACCACTTTATCAAAGGTCTTTCCTTGCGATTTGTGGATGGTCACCGCCCAGGCGAGGCGCAGCGGATATTGCTTGAAAGTGCCGACGACTTCCGCTTCGATGTTGGTCGGGTCGGTCAGGCTTTGCGTGTAGCGAAGCATTTCCCAGGTCTGCGGAATGACGTCAATCTCCCGAATGCTGTTGTCTTCTTCAATCATCACTTTGACCACGTCCACGTCTAATTCTACCACTTTTCCGAGCGTGCCGTTGACGTATTTGCCTTCCGGGTCGTTTTTCACGAACATCACTTGAGCGCCAATTCGCAGGCGCAATTGCGGCTCCGTCGGGTAGGCTTTTTGGTCGAAAATGCCCGTCACCACTGCGTCATAGACAAATTCCCGGGTCGCCAGGTTCATCAATTCCCGGTGGTTGATGGCGTCCACTTTGGCATTTCGGGGGGAGAGGGTGATGAAAAATCCTTGCGCTTCGAAGTTGGGTTGGTAGCGGGCGTTCAGGTCTTCCAAATCTTCCCAATCCAATTGATTCACCCGCACGGCGTCGAGCAGGCGCAAAAAATGGCGATTTTCCTGGCGATAGACCTTTTTCAACTCCATCATTTCCAGCGGAAAATCACGCAGCACGTGGGAAGAAAAAAAATAAGGGCTTTCGTAAACGTATTGAAACAGCCGCTTTTCCTCGTCGCTGGCAATCACCGGCGGCAACTGGAAAAGGTCGCCGATGAACACCATTTGCACCCCGCCAAACGGCATCGGATTTTCCCGGTTGATGCGCAAAAAACGGTCAATGGCGTCGAGCATATCCGCCCGAACCATGCTGATTTCGTCAATCACCAGCACCGAAATGTTTTTGTACAGCTTGTGGTGGCGGCTTTTGAAAATGTCTTTTGCCTGCAAAAAACGAGGTGGGAAGCCAAAAAACGAGTGGATGGTTTGCCCCCGGACGTTGAGCGCAGCGATGCCGGTTGGCGCAAGAACAACTGCTTTTTTTCGAGTCGCCTTGCGGAAAAGTTGCAGCAAAGTGGACTTGCCAGTGCCCGCCCGACCAGTGATGAAGAGGCTGCGGTCGGTTTTTTCAAGTGCGTCGAGGGCGTACTTGAAATCACTATTTAATTCGAGCGGGAGGAGTTGCATGGATTTCGGATTTCGGGATTTCGGATTTCGGATTTGGCGGCTTCGTATCGTCCGAAATCCTGAAATCCGAAATCGAATCAGGCTCGCTTGAAATTTTCGGCGACCACCAAATCCTTGCTGCCGGGCTGGTAAAAATAAAATCCTTCGCCCGATTTCATGCCCAATTTCCCAGCCGTCACCATGTTCACCAGCAAAGGGCAAGGCGCATATTTCGGATTGCCAAAACCGTCGTGCAGCACCCGCAAAATGGCGAGGCACACGTCGAGTCCAATAAAATCAGCCAGTTGCAGGGGCCCCATCGGGTGCGCCATGCCGAGTTTCATCACCGTGTCAATTTCTTCCACGCCTGCCACGCCTTCGTACAGCGTGTAAATCGCCTCGTTGAGCATGGGCATCAAAATGCGGTTTGCCACGAAACCAGGGTAGTCGTTCACCTCGACCGGCGACTTGCCAAGCTGCCGGGAAACTTCCATCACCTGCTGCGTCACCTCGTCGCTGGTGGCGTAGCCACGAATGACCTCCACCAATTTCATCACCGGCACCGGGTTCATGAAGTGCATCCCGATGACCTGTTTGGGTCGGTTGGTGACGGCAGCAATTTTGGTGATGGAAATGGAAGAAGTGTTGGTTGCAAGGATGGCTTTCTCCGGCGCAAGCTCGCTCAACTGCCTGAAAATGTTCAGTTTAAGCTCCACGTTTTCGGTTGCCGCTTCCACGATGAGGTCTGCCTCGGCGACGCCGGATTTCAGTTCGGTGAAGGTTGAAATGTTGTTCAAAGCCGCCTGTTTGTCGCCCTCGCTGATGGTTTCTTTTTTAACCATGCGGTCGAGGTTGCTGCCAATCGTGGCGAGGGCTTTGTCGAGGGCAGCTTGCGAGACGTCCACCAGGCGGACGGAATGCCCTTTCATGGCAAAGACGTGAGCGATGCCGTTGCCCATTGCGCCAGCGCCGATGACGGTTATGTTTTGCATAAAAAAAATAGCCTTCGGAGAGCGGTGGTTTTTGGGTGAAATTTTGAAAAAATTTCACCCAAAAAC
>CAZHLB010000383.1:0-3461 GCA_964533005.1 uncultured Saprospiraceae bacterium | reverse complement strand
GTCGTGCTGGTTTCTACTTCATACAACCAACACACCACCCCCCCCCCCCCCCCCCCCCCACCGCTCTCCATCAGTAAAACCTACCGAAAAGTATTCCACCCCTCCTCATTCGGCGTCTCGGCAGTGATAGTCACTTTCTCTTTTTTCACCGGGTGGATAAAACTCAAACTGCGGCAATGCAGGCTAATCATTTCCCCCCGGTCAATTTTTTTGCCGCCATATTTCACGTCGCCCCGAATCGGGTAGCCAGCTTTGGAAAGTTGCGCCCGGATTTGGTGCGGTCGTCCGGTCAGCGGTTTGACTTCCAGCAAAAACGTGTCGCCGATTTCTCCAAGCAACTCGTAGTCGAGGTCAGCTTTTTTAGCGCCTTCGGAGCGGTTGCTCAATTGGTCGAAGGCTTTGGTTTTGTTGGTGTTTTCGTCCTTTATTAAATAATGTGTCAGGTGACCGGACAGCGGGTCGGGGCGGCGGTTGACAATTGCCCAGTAGGTTTTTTCCACCTCCCGGTCGGCGAAAAGCTTGTTCATCCGCTCCAAAGCCTTGCTCGTTCTGGCGAAAATCGTCACTCCGCTAACCGGTCGGTCGAGGCGGTGGACGACGCCGAGAAAGACGTCGCCGGGCTTGGCGTAGCGGTCTTTGATGTAGGCTTTGACGTATTCGGCGAGCGGGTCGTCGCCGGTTCTGTCGCCTTGGGAAAGGATACCGGCGGGCTTGTTGACGGCGATGAGGTGGTTGTCTTCGAAGAGAATTTGCATGGCGGCAAAAGTAGAAAACCGGGCAAGACTGGTTGCGTTTTTACCTTCGCCCGAATCCGGCAGGAGTTTTTGGAGAGAAAAAATTTGGGACGTTTCATCAACACACTTTTCTTTCAAACACATAGTCACATGAGTTCACATAGTTTGCTGATTCTCAAAAGCTATGTGAACTCATGTGACTATGTGTTTGAAAGAAAAGTGTGTTGATGAAACATCCCAAATTTTTTCAATTTTTTTCTCTCCGAAGAGCCTGCCGGAATTTGCATTTGCAATGAAACTAACGCTCGGCTTCTCTCCATGCCCCAACGACACCTTCATTTTCGACGCCCTCGTTCACGGCAAAATCGACACCGAAGGGCTTGACTTCGAGGTAGTTATGGCGGACGTGGAAGAACTGAACCGGCGAGCTTTTGCCGGTGACTTGGACGTGACCAAATTGAGCTACCACGCTTTTGCTTACCTGCTGGAAACCTACGCTTTGCTGGACGCAGGCAGCGCCCTCGGCAGAAATTGCGGGCCCCTGCTCATCGCCCGGCGGGTTTTGGACAAAGAAGAAATCCGCCGCTCGAAAATTGCCATCCCCGGCAAGTTCACCACCGCCAATTTTTTACTCTCGCTTGCCTTTCCAGAAGCAACAGACAAGGTGGAAATGCTTTTTTCAGAAATCGAAAACGCCGTGCTTGCTGGCGAGGCGGATGCAGGCTTGATTATCCACGAAAACCGCTTCACCTACGAGCAGCGGGGGCTGATAAAAATCATGGACTTGGGCGAATTTTGGGAAAGCACGACCGGGTTGCCGATTCCGCTCGGCGGCATCGTGGTCAGGCGAAATTTGCCGCAGGAGGTGCAGCAAAAAGTCAATCGGCTGATGCGCCGCAGCGTCGAATTTGCGCTGGAAAACCCTGCCTCCACGAGGGATTTCGTGAGCAGCCACGCCCAGGCGATGAGCGAGGAAATCATGTATCAGCACGTAAAATTATACGTAAACAATTTCACAGTTGACCTCGGAACGACCGGAAAAGCCGCCATTTACAGGCTTTTTGAGACGGCAAGCCAGAAAGGAATCATCCCATCTTACGAAGGCTCGATTTTCACAAATTAAATTTTAGCGCCATTTCTGGCACAGTCATTGCCAAAGTAGAAGCGTGTAAGTTTTGGTTAAAGAATTGTAAGATTCGTTTTTCAAGCCCGGCAAGACGCCGGGCTTTTTTTTTGCCATTTGGCAAGGTTCCATCGCCAACTATCTTTGCCCGCCTTTTGAACTAGGATAACCGGGATAGCGAAGGATTTTTAGGATTGGGACGGGAGAACCGTCCCAATCCTAAAAATCCTTCGCTATCCCGGTTATCCTAGTTCAAAAATCAAATCAAACCGAACACGATGGTCATTGCAGTACCAAAAGAAATTAAGTCAAACGAGAACAGGGTAGCCCTCACACCCGCCGGCGCACTCGAACTCACCAAACGTGGACACGAAGTTTTCGTGCAAAAAGACGCTGGGAAAAACAGCGGCTTCGAGGATGCAGAATACCAGGAAAATGGCGCAAAAACCCTCGACACCGCCGAGGAGTGTTTCAAAAAAGGCGACATGATTATGAAGGTGAAAGAACCAATCGAGCAGGAATATGCGCTCATTCGCAAAGACCAGCTCGTTTTCACCTATTTCCATTTCGCCAGTTACGAGCCGCTGACTGAGGCGATGATTAAAAGCAAAGCCGTTTGCCTCGCCTACGAAACCGTCGAATTGGTTGACCGCAGCTTGCCGCTGCTCGTACCGATGTCGGAAGTGGCGGGTCGGATGGCGGTGCAGGAAGGCGCTAAATATCTGGAGAAACCGATGGGAGGAAGGGGCATTTTGCTTGGCGGCGTGCCTGGCGTGCGACCGGCGGAAGTGCTCATCATCGGCGGAGGCATTGTCGGGACGCAGGCTGCGAAAATGGCGGCGGGCATGGGCGCCCACGTGACCATTCTCGACGTGAACCTCAACCGCCTTCGCCACCTCGCCGACATTATGCCTGCCAACGTCACGACGATGTTTTCCAACGAGTTCAATATCAGGCGAATGAGTAAAATCAGCGACCTGATTATCGGCGCTGTTTTGATTCCAGGCGCAAAAGCGCCGCATCTTATCACACGGGCAATGCTCAAAGATTTGCGCCCCGGCGCAGTGCTCGTTGATGTGGCTGTTGACCAGGGCGGCTGCTTTGAAACGACCAAACCGACCACCCACGCTGACCCGACTTACGTCATTGACGACGTGGTTCATTATTGCGTAGCCAACATGCCGGGGGCAGTGCCTTACACTTCGACGGTTGCTTTGACCAATGCTACGTTGCCTTTTGCTATCAAATTGGCAAACGGCGGCTGGCAAAAAGCTTGTCGGGAAGATTCGGCGCTCAAGCTGGGATTGAATATTGTCAAGGGTCACGTCGTGTATCAGGGTGTCGCCGACGCCTTCGGATTGAAGTACGTGGATGTGAATAAGTTCTTGTAACGTCGCCTTCAGGCACCGTACAACAACCAAATAGTTGAGGCTGTATCACATAAGTCGTTATGCACGTCTGTAAGTCGTTTTTGTCATCCTGAAGGAACTGGAACTGTTCCGTCCCGTGTGCCGTCTGCAAGTCGCTTTTGTCATCCTCGTAGAGGAACCGTCCTGTCCCGTGTGCAGTCTGCAATCCGTTTATGCGGACGGCACACGGGACAG
>CAZHLB010000382.1:0-6561 GCA_964533005.1 uncultured Saprospiraceae bacterium | reverse complement strand
AAAGAGGACAACGTAGACTCGGACGAGGACTTCGTTTTTTATGCTGAAAGCCATTTTTCTGAACTATGAACTATGAACTATGAATTATGCGGCGCCCGTCTGGGGTCTTCATCGTTCATAATTCATAGTTCATAGTTCAGCTGCTGTTTTCAATTTTCAACTACGATGCGTTTGACCTTTCCGGCGGTTTTTCGCAAGCCCATTGCCTCGACTTCATCGCCGACGTTGGCAAGGCGGCTTTTGAACATGATTTCGGATTTGAGCGAATTGTATTGCCGCTTCAATTCCTTGACCTCTTTTTGCAGGGTCTGTATTTGCCGGACTTGTTTTTCTGCGTAGTGTGCGTTGGCGATGTAAATGACGGCGAGGAAGCCGAGGAACAGCACGTATGGCAGGTTCTTGAAAACCAGGGATGCGCCCATGGTTCCAAATGCGAAGTAGCTCGCTAACGATTTTTGCTTTGCCATAACTTGCTGATTTTGAATTAGGATATGTAGGATTTTCAAGGATTTTAAGGATTTGGGACGGCGTCCTAAATCCTTAAAATCCTTGAAAATCCTACATATCCTAATTCAAACTTCCTACTCTCATTTTAGCACTCCTTGCCCTCGGATTTTTAGCCATCTCTTCCGCCGAGGGTACCATCACACCTTTATATAGTATATCAAACGGTCGTTCAATCTTGCCAAAAAAGTCGCTTTTCACTTCACCGGCGACATTGCCGGTTTTCAGGAAATTTTTCACCAGGCGGTCTTCGATGCTATGGTAGCTGATGACCACCAGCCTGCCGCCAGGCTTAAGGACTTGCAGCGAGGCTTCGAGAAATTCTTTCAAGGCATCCACCTCCTCGTTGACTTCGATGCGGAGCGCCTGGAAAACTTGCGCCAGGTAGCGAGGCTTGTGCCCCCGCACCAGCGGTTCGCAGGCTCGGAGCAAGTCGCCGATAGTTTTGAAAGGCTTGCGCTCCCGCTCCTGCACGATTTTTTGCGCCAGCGAGCGGGCGTTCCTGACTTCGCCGTATTCGCCGAAAATGCGCTGCAAATCTTCTGCTGAATAAGTTTTCAAAACCTCCGCCGCCGTGCGCTCGCCTGCCTGATTCATGCGCATGTCGAGGTCAGCGTCGAAGCGGTAGGAGAAGCCTCTTTCGGCTTCGTCGAGTTGGTGCGAGCTGACGCCGAGGTCTGCGAAGATGCCGTCCACCTGTTTTACGCCGTGCAAGCGCAGAAAGCGTTGCAGGTAGCGGAAATTGTGGTGGTTGAACACCAGGCGCTCGTCATCGGGCAGGTTTGCCAGGGCGTCGTCGTCCTGGTCGAAGGCGTAGAGCCTGCCTTTTTCGCCCAATTCATTCAAAATCAACCGGCTATGCCCGCCGCCGCCGAAGGTGGCATCCACGTACACGCCGTCTTTTTGGATGGCGAGTGATTCGATGCTTTCTTTGGCAAGGACTGGTTCGTGGTACATCAGCCGTCTTTTTTGTTGCCCAAAACTTCCTGCGCAAGCGAGTTCATATCCAGTTCGGTGTTGAGTTTCGCCTCGTATTCTTTTAGCGACCACACTTCCACCTTGTCGTTGAGCGCCGAGAGGACGACCTCGCCATCCTCGATGCCTGCCCATTTTAGAAGCTGGTTCGGGAAATTGAGGCGGTCGGCGCTGTCTCTTTTCAGAGGCGTAGCGCCCCGGTAGAAGGCTTGCTTGAAGAGCCTTGCCCGCTCGTCGAAGTCGTTCAATTGGCTAACTTGCGCAGATTTTTCATCCCAAACTTTTTTGGGAAAGAGCCAGAGACATTTATCCAAACCCCGGTTGACCACGTAATCGTCCCGCTCGTCGCCCGGTAGTTGTTCGAGCAACTTGGCAGGCAATCTGAGCCTGCCTTTAGCGTCAACTGAGCATGGAAATTCGCCGAGGAGTTGATTCATGTCTCAACAAAAGTTGTTTAACGAGCCAAAAATATTCACTTCCCGCCAAAAATTCCCACTTTCTCCCACCGGAAGTGCGAAAAGTTTTCAACATTTTTTTCAGTCATAAAAAAGGATTGTCATTTGTAAGCCTATCGCTGACAGGTTTAAAAATGATTTGGAAATACAGGGGAGGGAAAAAATTATGCGTAGGCGATTTTTCGAGGAGGAGAGGGCAAGATTTTAGGGGAGGCATTCCCACTTTTTGACACTTTGCTCCTAAAACGAAACGGGGCGGGGCAATTTCCGACTGGAAATTGCCTCGCCCCGTTCCCTTTTTTGGGCAAAAATCTGTTCCCCTGCGAAACGCCGTGAAGGAAATGCCCATTCCTTTACATTGTAATTTTAAAGGCATCCTTTACGATTGCAAGGAAGAAGCTTTGAGAAGGGGGATTGATAGCATAGCTAAACCGTTTTTTAGGAGGTTCAATAGCCCATAATTTTCTGAAATTCAGATAGCGACACCACCTTCACGGAGGGAAAAGGCAACGTTTTCAGAACATTGAAGTGGTGGTCGTTGGTCACTAAATAGTGGACATTGGCTGAAATGGAAAGGTCGGCAAACTTATTGTCGTCGGGGTCGGCAGCGATTAAACCCCACTTGAAAAATGGCTCTGCAAAAACAACATTTGAAGCTACGACGAGAATGCTTGCAACAAGGTCGGCAGTTTGCGGAGAGTAAAAATCGGAGAGCTGTTCTTCGTATTCAGTCAAGATTTCATTGCTGATGTACCAATCAAATGCCTTGTCCCTGAATGCTTCGTAAAGCCAAAATTCAGGATTGCGCCGGGGAATGGAGGCAATCAGGCAATTCGTGTCAATCACCACCCTCATTTGGTGCGTTGGCTATTGCTCAAAACCCGGTCGAAATCAGCCCTTGTGATGCCTTTTTTGGCAATCGCCTGATTCACTTCCTTCTGCAAAAGGTCGTCATAAAAGTTGAGCAGCATGTTGCGGATGGCTTCCAATTCACCTGGCTTCATGGGGCGGCTGAACAGCTTGAGCAACATAAGCTGCATCTCGTTCAAAGGAGCCGGCGCAATGGTTTCTGTTATCATGATTTGATTTTCAGTATTTTACAAAAACTAAGAGTTCCATTCAATTCACTTGTAACATAGAACCCAAGGTTTCCAAATGTAGGCTTTTGGCCTATTCCATTTATTACTTTATCACTTGAAAATATCCTCCGCCTTGATTTTGAAGCCTTCCACGACAGGCTCGGCGCTGCAAATTTTGTCAGCCCGGCAAACTTCTATGTCGTCAGGCGAGCGGTAGATTTTCACGGTTTTGTTGTGCGGGAAAATGTGCCAGAGGATTTTTACGCCTGCCTGAAAATACTCCGTCACCTTGTCTTCTACCACGATAATTGGGTCGTTTTTGGAAATGACTTCGATGACAAATTCAGGAACAGGTTCTTCCCCCGTTTTTGCCGCACGTGCCTCTTCAGGAGTAACAAAGGACAAATCAGGTTTGCGGAATTGGTCTTCGGTAGTCCAGACTTCAAGCTCTTGCACCAACAAACAGTCTTGGCGAGCAGCCGGTGTGTTTTTGAATACTTTTTGCAAGTTGAAGGCGATGTATTGTTCTTTAAATTTCATGGCTTCCGTTTTTTCGATGATGCCCTTGTTGTACTCATACTTGACACCAGGTGCGCCTTCCCGATATTTTTCCAGGAACTCCTCGATGGAGATTTTTTCAGCCTGCTGTTCCTTGTAGGGCGCTTTCCGATAAATGGTTTCTGCAATCATGGTCAACTTCTTTTTTGCAAACTTACTTTTTTTGGGTTGAAGATGCCGCAGATTTCACTCAACCCAACCGCTTCCCACTTGAGCACCCATTTCTCCAACCTCGGCGCATCTCATTTTCATCCCGCAAGCCTGGCAGTCATTTTTGAGGCGTAAACACAAAAACTTAGCGTGGGGCTGGGCAATGATGTGATTCAAATTAGAGTAAGGGGTAGATAATTCGCAGGTCGGAGCGGCAGACGCTCCGACCTGTTTTGTTTTTAGCATTTTCATTTTGGGCAGGGATAAAACCACACTGGATAACCTACCTTTCGCCGACTGCACAAACCATCTTTTCACATCAAAACAACAACCACCATGCGATTCAAATCTACAGCCGTTGCCGGCTACAAAGCCTTCGCCGTCACCGGCGTCAATTCCATTTCCTTCGCCATTGATTTTGCCAAAACCAATACTGCCGGGCTACTCGGTTTCGCCATCGAGCGCAACGACCCGGTGGAAAAGGAGCGCAAATTCATGACCGGCTTCAAAGTCTTCAAAAGCCTCGTGCCCGACCCTGACATTGATACCGCCCTCAGCACGTTGGAGCATCCCATCCAAAGTTTCGTCTGGGACGATTTCAGCGCAAAGCCCGACCGGGAGTACGAATACTTTTTTTACCCGATGACCGGCAATCCTGGCAGCCTCGTCAAAGCGCCCAAGCCCATCAAAATCAAGGTAAAAACGGAGCCGCTTTTTCACGGCTCGGCGGAACACGACGTGTTTTTCAATCGTGGCGCAGTCAGCGGCAGAGCCTACGCCTTGAAATTTGGCAAGCTGAACCCGCACGCTTTGAAAGAGCCGAAAAAATCGGAGGCATTGCAATGGCTCTCCCGTGACCTCGACGACGCCATGTTTCAATTCATTGCGCAAGCGAAAAAGGGCGACACGCTGCTCTGCGCTTTTTACGAGTTCAGCCACCTGCCGGTCGTCAAGGCATTGAAGCAGGCGATTGACGACGGCGTTGACGTGCGACTGGTGCTGGACATGAAAAAAACCTCCAGTTCCGGCGAGAGCTTTCCACGGGATGAGAGCCGCCGAAAACTAAAGGAAGCAGGCATCCCCGCCAGCCGGGTCACCGAGCGAACCGGCAACCCGAAAGACATCATGCACAACAAATTCATGGTCTGGCTGCAAGGCTCGGCGAAAAAGCCGAAAGCCGTTTGGACAGGCTCGACGAACATCTCTTTCGGCGGCATTCACGGGCACACCAACGTCGGGCATTGGATGAGAAATGAAAAGGCGGCGGCGAAATTCGTGGAGTACTGGGAGCTTTTGAATGGCAACCCCGGTGGCTCGGAAAGCGACAAAAAAGACGTGCAGGAGCAAAAATTGGTGGAGGTGCAGCAGGCGGTGGAGCGCATTCAGTCGCCGATTGCGCCCTCCAATTTGCCCCTTTTGCCGAAAGGCGTCACCCCGCTTTTCAGCCCGATGACCGACCTGATTTCGTTGAAATTGTACGCTGAAATGCTGGACAAATCGAAGCGTTTCGCCTGCATCACTTTCCCCTTCGGCATCAACAAAACCATGACCGACTTCTTCCTCGACAATATCGAAACCAGCCCGCTGGTCTTCATGCTTTTCGATGAAAAACCGGAAGGGCTTGCCATCAATGACCGCCAAAACGTCTATCCCGTCTGGGGTGTGGACATTGACACGGAGCTTGCCGGGCTTGCGAAAGACCCTTCGCTCAACGTCAAATTGAACCTGAACCGCCACGTCAAATTCTTGCACACAAAAATCCTGCTGATGGACCCATTGAGCGCCGACCCGGTCGTGGTCACCGGCAGCGCCAACTTCTCGAACAACTCGGTGATGCGCAACGACGAGAATATGCTGCTCATCCGTGGCGACAAGCGGGCGGCGGATATTTATTTCACCGAATTCAACCGGGTGTTCAACTTTTTCTACCTGGGAATGGCGCTGCAAAGCCTGAAAGGCGATGAAAAAAAGACGGCTGCGCAAGCCAGCATGTTCCTCGACCCGACGGACGGCTGGCTGAAAAAATACGAGCCGGGCAGCATGAGATTGAAGCGGGTGCAGGCTTTTGCGGCGATGGAGGGGATTGGGAAGTAGGTTTCCGGGAGGTGACACTTTGAGTTTACAGGTATAAAATCCTACTTTTGAACCTACCGCAACTATTGGCATCGTAACCAAATGCAAACAACCTCATGTTGAACGACACAACCATCTCCGCATTCAAGTCGAGCCTGCGAGGCGAGCTTATCCAACGAAGCGACCCCGGCTACGACGAAGCCCGCAAACTTTACAATGGAATGATTGACAAGCGCCCGCTGCTGATTGCCCGCTGCGTGGACGTTGCCGACGTCATCACGTCGGTGAATTTCGGTCGGGAGCAAGGACTTCTCATCGCCATCCGGGGCGGGGGGCACAATGGGCCCGGGCTTGGCAGTTGCGACGACGGTCTGGTGATTGACCTTTCGACGCAAAAGGGCATCCGGGTTGACCCGGCAAGCAAAACGGTTCGGGTAGAGCCGGGCTGCACTTCGGGTGACGTTGACCACGCCACCCACCCGTTCGGATTGGCAGTTCCCTTTGGCATCGTCTCGACCACTGGCGTCGCAGGTCTCACCCTCGGCGGAGGCACTGGCTACCTGACTCGAAAATACGGACTCACCATTGACAACCTCCTCGAAGCCGACGTCGTGCTTGCCGACGGCAGTTTTGTCACCGCCAACGAGCGTCAGCATCCCGACCTATTTTGGGCGCTTCGAGGAGGGGGCGGCAATTTTGGCGTCGTGACGAGCTTCCTTTTTCAAGCCCATCCGGTGCGAATGGTTTACGCTGGGCCCATATTTTGG
>CAZHLB010000381.1:0-6637 GCA_964533005.1 uncultured Saprospiraceae bacterium | reverse complement strand
TTTTATGGTGCCGCAGTGTTGCTGGCGGGATTGAGTAGAATTGCCGGGCGGCTCTCTAAAAGCGAGCCGCCAAGCAATCATCTAATTCTATTTCGCTCCCCTTATTCAGGGACAAATTAATATAAAAATGAGAGCCGAAATTTTATTACTCTTGATTGTTTCTCTCTTTATTTCTTCTTGTGCATCACTAGTGTCCGGTTCTAACTAAAAGAGAACCAATTGGTTAGAATATTCCGGTTTTTGTTTTTGTAATGAATATTGACTAAGTAGTTGATTTACAGGGGTTTTGTCAAAAATAGATACGCTTAGGATTTGCAATATTTCATTCATGGTTTGCGAAATTTTGAGTTTTTCCTTCAATATGGCAACCAAAACATAGGTACAAATCGCTACCCAAATTTGGGTCTTGACAGCATTCGGACTTTCTCCCCAAAACACATTGATTTTCAGATGCTGTTTTATCCACTTGAAAAACAGCTCGATTTGCCAACGGTACTTGTACAGCATGGCAATTTCGATAGCCTTGGCTTCAAAGTGGTTGGTTAGAAACACAAAGGTTTTATTCAGTTCTTTGTCATGGTACTTGATGCGACGTAAATGTTTGGGGTAATCTTTTGAGGCATAGTAATTTTTCAAGCGGATAGTCTGGTCGCAAATCAAGCCCGTCGTTTTGTCCACCGGATGGGAGTACACCCGCACAAAAGCAAGATTGTCTTTTGCACGGGTAACGAAATAAGCTTTGCAAGCCGCAATGCGGAACAAGCGCCCCCAATCCAGGTATCCCTTGTCCATGATGTAGAATGCATCTACTTCAAAATCAAGGACATCCAGCACGTTTACGTCGTGCGAAAGCCCATCGGTAATGTGGATGAAACAGGGTATTTGACAGCGAATGTCCAGCAAAGTGTGCAGCTTGATGGCAGCCTTGTGCTTGCGGAACTTCGCCCACCAGAATACTTCAAGGCAAAGGTCAATAGTGGTTGAATCAAGAGCGTAAAGCCGATTGCTCAACTCCAGTCCCTCCAAATCAACTGTTTGAGGGTTCATTTGCCGAGCCTTGCGAATAAGAAAGTGAGCGAAATCTGCATAAATCCGCCAATCTCGCACTTCGTTGGCATCTGCCAGCGTACTTTTTTTAACCCCCTTGGTCAAGCCCAAATGGTACAGCTTGCTTTGATGTGCTTGCAGGCAGCAAACCAAATCTCGAAGGCTTTCCCGATGGGTAAGCTGTCCCAAACTGAGGCTCAAAAACTGATGCCAGCAACTAAATTCCCTAACCCGATAGTTGCCGTTGTACTTCTTGACGCAGCGGTCAAACTCTTCCGGGTGTATCAATTCCATGACCTGGGCGAACACATATTTTCCTTTGTTCATCTTCTACTCTCTTTTGAGCGGAAGAATACTCGTTCAAATCGTTCACAACGAAAAAATATTTTAAACCAATGATTGTCAACCGGCTATGTAAATGTCATATTTCCTTAACCGGACAGCAGTGCTTGTGCATCAAAATTCAAGAAGTATCAATCTCATTGGATTGTGACCAAATTTACCGTGAATGGCAAGGATTCAATGGCAGATATCATGATTTACAATTTCAGAATAAATGTCAATTCCTTAAAAGGAACGCCACCTGCATTACATTTTGGCACCATTAGTCAAGAGAATTCCGATTGTTGTAAAATTGATATTTATCGCAAATCAGGAAAGGATTACATTGTCATATCAGACCATTATTTTTTTTCAGGCACCTACGAAATAAAATGCCTTAGCAAAAATTGCTGTACTATATCCTTGGAGAATTCTCGGATTTATTTGGAGATGGATTATAATGGCGATTTGCCATTTGGAAAAGCAAGAAAATGCCCACGTCCTCGGTTAGACTTAATTGAATGAGTCACCTCTCGTGAGAGTCTGCGACCCGAACCTCCCTTCCATCTTCAATGCCTTTTTGTATTTTTGAAAAAAATTTCAACCATGACAACCATCACTTTGGATAAACCGCTGACCAATTTGCAAGTGGAATTGCTCAAACTCTTCGGACGTGATTTGCCGGAAGAAAGGTTGCTGGCAATAAGACAACTGCTTTCAGATTACTTGCTTGACATGGCGAGAGACGAAGCTGACAAAGCCTGGAATGAAAAAGGCTACAGCGCTGCCACGATGAAAGAATGGCTGCACAAAAACGGCAACGCATGAAAGTAGTCCTCGACACAAACATCTTGCTCGCCTCTTTTTCCAGAAATTCACCTTACCGCACCGTCATGGACAGGTTTCGAAACAGAGACTATACCATTTGCGTCACGACGGATATTTTGCTGGAATATGAAGAAAAATTGACCGAGAAATTTTCGCTCGCCGCTGCCGCCGCTTTCATGGAAGCCTTGCCCGACAGGTCGAATGTTGACTGGATTCACGTTTTCTTCCGCTGGAATTTGATTTATCCTGACCTCGACGACAACAAGTTTGTTGATTGCGCTCTCGCCGCCCGTGTTGATTATTTGGTGACCAATGATAGAGATTACCGACCACTGAAAAGACTTGGCTTTCCCAGATTGACCATTTTGACGATGGAGGAGTTTATTGCTGTTTTGGGAAAGGGCAGTTGAGGGCTGGAAGCGGGCGATGCTATATTTCGAGCAGGTGGGGAGCGGGAATGCGTTTCAGTATTTTCAGGAGACGGGGAGTTTTATGGTGCCGCAGTGTTGTTGGAGGGATTGATTTAATCCCCCCGTGCGGCTCGCTTCAACCGAGCCGCACAGGGAATATCATAGCCTAATGGATAAGCTGGTTTGCATTTTAATTCTTGTTTTTGCCAGTCAAATGCTGGTTTGGAGTCAAATCTTGCCTGTTTCTGAATATGGAGAATTTACAGGTAATTTTTCTGAAGTTGAAAGAACCTTACGGTTTAACCGTGATTCTTTCTATTATTATTTAACCGTAATAGGCTGTTCAGGGAGTTCTGAATACCAAAAAATTAATGGCACTTATAAGCAAGTAGGTAAAAGGATAAAATTTAAACCTGTTTTTTCTGAAAAGAAAACCTATGCAGGGAAGCTAATTATTTCTGACAACCCAGAAAAAATTTATGAATTTAATGCCGAGTTTGAGTTGCTTTTATTAGACTCATTTGTCTTGCTTCTGCGGATTGACAGCATTTTCCCTACGAGATATCCTGCAATGCGTTCAAACAATGATTATTTGCGCTTAATCTGTAAGATTAACGAAGTTGGTAAGGCATCTTTCGGGGGAATGTGGACTAACTATAAGGGGAAAAAATTTCCGATTTTTGATAAAAACTTCAAAGAAAAATTACCAAAGAAATGGAAAAAATATTTGCTGGATGAGTCTATTGAAGCGCAGATAATTGACTCATTATATCTAGAAGTAGAAGACCGACCCGGCTGGCATTATTCTATCCAGTATATAGTGACTTTAGACAAAGGCAAAAAAGATGGTATTATGAATGGACTTAAGCTATTTTGTGAGGAAGCTCAACTCAGAATTACTGAAGTGAATAGGAAAACAAGCAAAGCTTATTTGCATTGTATGCCTTATCGTAGGCAGTATTTCCTTGATTCAGGCAGGGTGTATTCAACTCAAAACAAAAGATTGATTAATTTTGGTAAGTAAAAAGTAAAAAAGCGGTGTTTATGATGTGCTCCGCTTCGCTCGTGCGGGTCTCCGACCCGTACTCCTTTTCCGGCTTCCATGCCTTTTTGTACTTTTGAAATAAATCCAACCATGCCAACCATCACTTTGCAAAAGCCGCTGACCTACCTCCAAGCAGAACTGCTCAGGTTGTTCTACCGCCATTTGCCAAAGCGTTTGCTTGCCTGAACCAAAAAACCCGGCAACTTCAAAACCCTATCTTCGCCCCTGTTTTCAGCACGATAAATTTCAGCATGAGAAGTTTCAACACATCAGGACCGAATATCCCGGAGAAGCATTACACGCTGCAAAGACCGGCGTTGATTGCCCAAGGGCAGAACCTCGTCAAAAACGACCGCTACTTTACCATTTGGGCGCCCCGGCAGACGGGGAAAAGCACGTATTTCCGCCTGTTGGAAATTGAAGTAGAAAAGGCAGGCTACGCAGTGATGCACATCAATCTCGAAAATTTCAAGACAGCAGGGCTTGCTTCCCTGATGACTTACATCAATGAAGAAGCGCAAAAACAATGGGGCTTGGCGCTTAAAGGAGGTGACCTCACTGAATTTTTTAACGAAATGAGAAACTGCGACGGGAAAAAGCTGGTGCTGGTTGTAGATGAAATCGAAGGGCTGAACCCTGACATCTTCGGCGAGTTCCTCCACACCATCCGCAACCTCTACCATTCCCGCCAAACGCATTGCTTGAAAAGCACCATTTTGGTCGGCGTGTCGAACATCGTCGGCGTGGTCAGCGACAATGCCAGCCCTTTCAATATTGCTGACAACCTGAACGTGCCTTATTTCACAAGCGAAGAAGTGCATGAATTGCTGGCGCAGCACATCGTTGAAACCGGGCAGCAATTTGAGGCGAAAGTCGTGGATAAAATCTTTGAAGTGACCGCTGGGCAGCCTGGTTTGGTCAACGGTTTTGCCTACCAGTTGGTCGAGCGCTACCCGGAAAAACCCGTGCTGGAATACGCCGATTATTTAAGAGTGGAGGATTGGTATTTGACGGAGGCGATTGATAAGAACGTCGCCAATATTCTCAACAAGTCGGAAGAATTTCGCCCGTTTCTGGAAACGCTTCTTTTTACGGAAACTAAAGTGCCTTTTAAAATAGACCGCCCGGCAATTAAATCGCTTCATACCAATGGCATTATTCGAAAAGACGAAAACGGGGACGTGGAGTTTTGGGTGCCGCTTTACAAAAAACGCCTGTTCGACGCTTTTTACCCCTACACCAACGGCGAGCGAGCCGAAATCAGCGCCACCCTCGACACCTTCACTTTCTTCAACGAACAAGGCGAATTGGACATCCCAAAACTCATCAACCACTACAAAGCCTACGCCGCCAAACGTGGTTTCCGGGTGTTTTTGGAAAAAAACAAGAAGGGCAAACTAAGCATCAAAGAAGCCGGGCTGATTTACAGTTTCGAGACCTTCCTCGCCGCTTTTGTCAGCGAAGCGGAAGGGAAAAGCTACCGGGAAGCCGACGCAGGCTTGGGCAAAAGCGACCTGATTATTTACCTGAACGGTCGGGAATACCTGTTCGAGACCAAAAAATACTACTCGCCCGGCAAGTTTGCCAAAGGCAAGAAACAACTCGCCCACTACGCCCGCAGCCTCGGCTTGAGCAAAGCGGTCTATCTGGTTTTTACGCCCAATCACATCGAATACCCGGAAGGCGTGCTCGAAAGAACGGAGCTGCACGAGGGGGTGGAAATTGCCGTTTTTCTGGTGTCTTACGATGAGAAGAAGGATTTTTGAGCTGGGTATTTCAGGCTGTCGCCGCCTGCATCCCCTCCGAAACCACCCCGTAACAAGCCTTCCAAGCCTCCGCCGTCTCCTCCGTCCAATCCTCTCCCAAGCCTTTTTTCAGCGTCCAAAGCAGTGCCTCGCCGACCAGCGCATAATGCCTGGGCTTTGCGCCATACTCTTCGTGCCGCTTCGCCAAGTCATTGATTTCCAGTTGAATTTGCTCCAGGTTGTCGAGCCTCGCTACGACGAAAGAAAGCGTGTCGAACAGCTTTTTGTACTGCTCGTCCATGCGTTTGGGAAACAGCCGCCGCAGTTCCGGGTGGTCGAGGAACAGCTTGCTGTAAAAGGCATCGGAGACCATTTCCGGTGGCAAGTGGCGCAGCAATCGCCAGCTTTTTTGGACAAGATGGATTTGTGCAGTATTCATCATTCACCATTTATCATTCACCATTCATTACCTGTCGAACCATTTTTTGAACGCTGGCGCCTTCTCCCGGCTCACGTCCACTTCCATTTTGGCGGGGGATTTCAGCGTCAGCGTAAGTTTCTGATTTTCATGCGGTTTTACGCTCTGGATGGCTTCGATATGGACGATGCACTGTCGGTTTGCACGGTAGAAAAGCTGGGGGTCGAGCAGTTCTTCCACCTCTTCGAGGGTGTTGTAATCGAGCACGTATTTGTCGCCGCCGAAGGTGTGGAGGTAGTTCAGGTTGTCCCGCAGGAAGCAGGCGATGTCTTTTGTGTTCACCGGCACCCAATTGTTGCGGACGCTGACGATGAATTTTTCCTTGTACGCTTGCCCGCCCGCTTGTGGCAATTGCAGGGATTTCAGCAAATCCTCGATGTGCAGCGGAGGTTTGTGGACGCCGTCGCCCGCCATTTTCCGGTACTTGTCAATGGCGGCTTTCAGGTCGTCGGCGTCAATCGGTTTGAGCAGGTAGTCAATGCCGTTGACTTTGAAAGCACGCAGGGCGTACTCGTCGTAGGCAGTCGTGAAAATGACCGGGCAGGTGAGCTTGAAATGCTCGAACAACTCGAAACTCACCCCGTCGCTCAACTGGATGTCCATGAACAGCAGGTCGGGTTCGGCATTTTGCAGGAACCACTTTTTCGCCGTTTTCAGGCTCGGCAGCACCTCGACGATTTTCACGTCGGCGGCGGCGGCGGCGATTTTGGCTTGTAGCTCACGGGCAATGAGCGATTCGTCTTCGATGATGACGGCTTTTATC
>CAZHLB010000380.1:0-6648 GCA_964533005.1 uncultured Saprospiraceae bacterium | reverse complement strand
AATCAAAGAACGGCATCAACCCCCCTTGAGGGGGGGCAGGGGGGGTGGCTGCGCCGCCATCAACCTTCCTCCACTTCTACTAATTTTGTGAGAGTAAATAGAATTTCAAGGGGCAGTCCGAAAGCTGCCTCTTGTTTTCTTCTCGCTTTTTGAATGAATCATTTTTCCTTGCTCCTCTTGATTTTCCTCCTGGCTACCGCCTGCCAACCTTCTGATAATTCCCGCTCCGCACTTTTCACCAAAATGTCCCCGAAGGAAACCGGGCTTGATTTCATCAACGAAGTCCAGGACGGCGAGGAGTTCAACGTCCTGACCTACCGCAATTTTTACAACGGCGGCGGCGTCGCCATCGGCGACGTCAACAACGACGGGCTGGCGGACGTCTATCTCACCTCCAACCAAAAACCCAACAAACTCTACCTCAACAGAGGCAACTGGAAATTTGAAGACATCACCGAAGCGGCAGGCGTAGCAGGCACAAAAGGCTGGAAAACCGGCGTCGCCATGGCAGACGTCAACGGCGACGGCTGGCTCGATATCTACGTCTGCAACTCCGGCGACGTCGCAGGCGACAACCGGGCGAACGAGCTTTTCATCAATCAGTCTGGCAGTCTTCAGTCCGGCAGTGGGCAGTCGGCAGTGCCCACATTTTTAGAGAAAGCAGCAGAATATAACCTCGCCGACGAAGGCTACACCACCCACGCCTCCTTTTTCGACTACGACACCGACGGCGACCTCGACTGCTTCATCCTCAACAACTCCTACAAAAACCCCGAAAAGATTGATGAATTCAAAAACAACCGCCTCGAAAAAGACCCGCTCGGCGGCGACAAACTTTTCCGCAACGACGGCAGTGTTTTTACTGAAGTGACCGACGAAGCGGGCATTTTTTCCAGCGCCATCGGCTTCGGCTTAGGCGTCTCCGTCAGCGACCTCGACGGCGACATGCTCCCGGACATTTACGTCAGCAACGACTTCTGGGAACGAGACTACCTCTACCTGAACAAAGGCGCAGCAACAATCAACAATCAACAATCAACAATCAATTTCTCCGAAGAACTCACCCGCCGCACCAGCCTCTGCTCCGTCTCGAGCATGGGCGCAGACATCGCCGACCTCAACAACGACGGCACTTTCGACGTCTTCACCACCGACATGCTCGCGGGCGACAACTACCGCCTCAAAGCCATGACCCTCTTCGACCCGCCCCACCTCGAAGACCTGAAATACCGCGCCGATTTCCACTACCAAATCCTCCAAAACTGCCTGCAACTCAACGACGGCAACGCCCATTTTCAGGAGCTTTCCAACCTCAGCGGCGTCTCCGCCACCGACTGGAGTTGGGGCGCTTTGATTTTCGATTTCGACAACGACGGCTGGAAAGACATCTTCGTTTCCAATGCCCTTTTCCACGAGATCATGTACCTCGATTTCACCAATTTCATCAACGACAAAGAGGCTATCAAAAAAGTGGTGATGGAAAAAGGCAAGTTCGACTGGCGTGATTTCGCAGAGTTCATGCCCTCCAACCCGCTTCCGAACTATGCTTTCGTCAACCAATTGGGCAATCAACAATCAGCAATCAACAATCAGCAATCAGCAATCCCCATCTTTTCAAACAAGGCAAAAGAGTTGGGTTTGGGCGAGCCATCTTTCAGCAACGGCGCAGCCTACGGCGACCTCGACAACGACGGCGACCTCGACCTCGTGGTGAACAACGTGAACATGCCTTGCCTCGCCTACCGCAACGAAACGGTGGAAAGAAGCGGGCACAACTTTTTGAAAATCAAGCTGAAAGGCGAAGGCAAAAACACCCTCGGCGTCGGCGCAAAAGTGGAAATCAGGTGCGGCGGGCAGCGGCAGGTTTTGCAGCACTATCCGCAGCGAGGTTTTCAAAGCAGCATGGAGCCGGGGCTGCTTTTTGGCTTGGGCAAGGCTGAAAAAATTGACCGGCTGGAAATCATTTGGCCCGACCGGCGGATGCAGGTGCTGGAAAATGTTCCCGCCAACCAGACCCTGACTTTGTCGCAGGCGGATGCCGACCTGAAATTTACACCACCGACGCCAGCGGGGGCGACCGCAAGGGTCGCCCCTACGGATGCCGAACCACTCTTCAAAGACGCCACCGCCAACCTGCTCAAAGGCGATACCCGCCACCGAGAAAACCGCTTCAACGACTTCGACACCGAGCGTCTGCTGCCGAGAATGCTTTCCACCGACAGCCCAAAAATCATTCGCGGCGACCTGAACGGCGACGGCTTGGAAGACTTCATTTTGACGGGTGCGGCAGGCGACGCCGACAAACTTTTTTTCCAAAAAAATGATAGTTGGCAGTTGGCGGCTGGCGGTTGGCAATTGGCTGAAGACCAGGCGCTTGAAACTACTTGCGGCGCCATCTTCGACGCCGACGCCGATGGCGACAATGACCTGCTGCTCGGAGCGGGCGGCAATGAATTTCACAAAGGCTTCGACCATTTCCGCCTGCGGTTTTACGAAAACGACGGCAAGGGCAACCTCTCCAAAAACGAAGAAAAAACGCCCCCGGCGGGCGGCATGGCGTCCTGCATTTTGGCAGCCGACGTGGACGGCGACAAAGACGCCGACCTGTTCATCGGAGGCAGGGCGGTGCCGGGAAATTACGGTTTGATGCCGCGCAGCTTCCTGCTGCGCAACGACGGCGACGGCAGGTGGACGGACATCTCCGAGGAGCAACTTGGCAACTGCGGCATGGTCACCGACGCCGCCTTCTCAGACACCGACGCCGACGGAGACCTCGACCTGCTCGTCATCGGCGACTGGCTGCCAGTCATGCACTTTGAAAATCAAAACGGGCGCTTCCTATTTTCAAAAAAACAAACCCAAAAACCCTTCTCCGGCTGGTGGACTTGCCTCGAACCCGCCGACCTCGACGCCGACGGCGACATGGATTTTGTGCTCGGCAACTGGGGGCTGAACACCAAATTCAAAGCCACCAACGAGCGCCCGCTGACCATGTACGTCAAGGATTTTGACAAAAATGACAAGTCTGAATTCGTCCTCAACTGGTATCCGCCGCTGGACGACCAGCCTTGGCCCTTCGCCGGGAAGCTCGACATGACAGCCCAGGTGCCGTCCCTGAAAAAGAAGGCTTTGAAATTTGAAGACTACGCCCATCTGACCTATGAAACCATGTTCGACGAAGCGCAGCGCAAGGGCGCTATCGAGCACAAAGCCAACTGGCTGCAAAGCGCGGTGCTTTGGAACGACGGCGCAACGTTCCGCCTCGAAGCCCTGCCGCTCGAAGCGCAGGTTGCGCCAGCCTTCGGCATCGCCGTCGAAGATTTTGATGGCGACGGGGCGAAGGACATCTGGCTCGGCGGCAATTTTTATGGCTTGAAACCAGAGGTGGGGCGGCACGATTCGAGCCGGGGCGTCTTTTTGAAAGGCGATGGGAAGGGCGGTTTTGAGTATTTGCCGCCTGCCCGGTCGGGCATTTTTGTCGCAGGCGAAGTACGGGATGCGGCGGTTTTCAAGACCAAAAACGGGGCGGGGATTTTGGTGGCGAGGAATGATGCGGAGGCGGTGTTTTTTGGAAAAGAAACCTTCGGAGAGAGATGATTTTTGAGAAAAAATTTTTCCAAAATTTTTTCTCAAAAATCATCTCTCTCCTGACCGGGCAACATGAGACTTAGCCTAATCATAGCCATCGCCTTGTTCAACCTGCCACTGCTTTTGGCGCAGCCCTTTTTGCGCAAGCAAGGCACGACCACGCAATTGGTGGTGAACGGCGAACCATTCCTCGTGCTGGGCGGCGAACTGGGCAACTCCTCAGCGACGGACATCGCGTACCTGCGCCCCATTTTTCCCAAGCTAAAAACGATGCATCTCAACACGGTTTTGCTGCCCGTCTTTTGGGAATTGATGGAAAAGGAGGAGGGGCAATTCGATTTTTCGCTCTTAGACAGCACCCTCCTCGAAGCCCGAAAACACGACCTAAAATTGGTGCTCCTCTGGTTCGGCGCATACAAAAACAGCATGTCGAGCCACGCCCCGGCTTGGGTGAAAAAGAACCCGGCGAGGTTTCCCAGGGCGAAAGACGAAAAAGGCAGGAGCCAGGAAATACTGACGCCTTTCGACAAAAACAACTTGCAAGCAGACTTGCGGGCATTTGAAAAACTGATGCAACACCTGAAAACGGCTGACCAAAAAGAGCAAACCGTCCTCCTGGTGCAGGTGGAAAACGAAATCGGCATGCTGCCGTCGGCGAGAGATTATCACCCGCTGGCAAATGAAAAATTCAGGCAAAACGTGCCGCCGGAACTGCTGGCGTACCTGCAAAAAAACAAGGCTTTACTCGTGCCTGAATTTTTGAAAATCTGGAAAAAAAACGGCTTCAAAACCCAGGGCAATTGGGAGGAAATTTTTGGCAAAGGCAGCCACGCCGACGAGCTTTTCATGGCTTGGCATTTTTCAAAATTCGCCAATGAAATCGCTGCCGCCGGGAAAAAAATTTACCCGCTGCCCATGTTCGTAAATGCCGCCCTGAACCGACCGGGTCGAGAGCCTGGCGTCGGCTACCCAAGTGCCGGACCCCTGCCGCATTTGATGGACGTTTGGAAAGCGGCGGGAACTGCCATTGACTTCCTCTCGCCGGATTTTTACAACCCTGATTTCAAGCACTGGTGCGACCTCTACACCCGCCAGGGCGACCCGCTTTTTGTACCCGAGCACCGTTTCGACAAAACCACCGGGGCAAAAGCAGCCTATACAATCGGGCACTACGAAGGGCTTGGTTTCGCTCCGTTTTCCATCGAGTCAACCGATGAGCCGGAGCAAGAGCCGCTCGGAAAAATGTACGATTTGCTGGCGCAAATGACGCCACTCATCACCCGGCATCAGGGGCAGGGCAAAATCGAAGGCGTTTTGTTCGACAAAAACGACACGGAAAAGGTGATAACGATGGGCAATTACGTGTTGACCTGCCGCCACGACTACACTCTCGGCTGGTCGCCGAATGCAAAAAACGACACGTGGGAATCCGGCGGGGCGGTCATCGTGCAGGCGGGAACGGAGGAATATTTCGTGGCAGGTTCGGGAGTCGTCATCACCTTTCAACCGATGGACAGGGCCCTCAACGCAGGCATTTTGACCACCGAAGAAGGCACGTTTTCCGAAGAAAAATGGAAATCTGGCCGGCGGCTGAATGGCGACCAGACGCACCAGGGACGGCACATCCGGCTGGAAATGGGCGAGTACCGGATTCAGCGATTTGAATTGTACACGTATGAATAGGATGGCTCGGAGGCGACCTTTCCGAAAGTTTCAAACTTTCGGAAAGGTTGACTTGACTCATTGAAAACCAATTATTTACCATGAAATATCTCTACCTCTTTTTCTGCTGCTTAACCTTCCTCCCTGCCCAGGCGCAATGGGAGCAACTCAACGCCGGCACGACCGAGCCGCTCACCTCCATTCATTTTCTCGACTTCCAAACAGGTTTGGTTTGCGGCGAAAACCGCATCTGGAAAACCACCAACGGCGGGCAAAATTGGTCTCCGGTTTACACCGGCAGCCAGCACATCGTCCTCGAAGAAGTGCGCTGGGCGAGCAGCCAAATCGCCGTAGCAGTGGGCATCAACGCGGAAAGCAACCTCGGCTACATCCTCCGTTCGACCAACGGCGGGCAGGACTGGTCGCCGGTTTCAAACAGCATCACCTCGCTTTTCACCGCCGTTTTTTTTGCCAGCGAATCGGTCGGTTACCTCTGCGGCGGCAACACCCGCATTTTGAAGACGACCAACGGCGGCAGCAGTTGGACTTCCCAATTCAGCGACAGCGACAGCGACCTATTTGCCCTGCATTTTTTGAATGAAAATGAAGGCTTTGCGGTGGGCGGAGTGGCAGGCACCGGGCGCATTTTGCACACGACCGACGGCGGCGAAAATTGGGACGACCTCTCGCTCACCGCCCCGTATTTGCTGCAAGCCGTTCATTTTCCTTCCGCTCAAACCGGCTACGTCGCCGGGCAAAATGGCAAGATGTCGAAAACGAAAGACGGCGGCGAAAACTGGCAAAGCCTCACGACCCTGAACACGCACAACATCCTTGACGTGGAGTTTTTGAACGATGCAGTTGGCTATGCCGTCGGCGGCACGTTGACGCAAACTTCCATTCAATTTACCGTGGACGGTGGCGAGAACTGGATTCAGGAAGCGCCCAATGCCGGTGCGGGTTTGTTCAGCATTGACCTTGCCGACGGGGTGGGATTCGCCGCCGGGGTGAAAGGGACGATTTTGCAAACGCAACTTCCGTCGGGCACTTTTTCGTTGCCGGAAATAGAGTCGGCGGTGCGCATTTCCCCGAACCCTGTTTTGGGAAAAACGACGGTGGAAACTTTGGGGCAGCAGCTCATTCGCTCGGTCGAAATTTATGATGCAGGCGGGCAGGTGGTGAGGTCGGCGGAGTTTCTTTCCACGAAAATCAGCCTTGATTTTTCGGGCTTGCCTGCTGGAAATTATTACCTGAAAGTCAGTTTTGGCGAGGAGGAGGCGGTGAGGAAAGTGATAAAATTGGGAAATTAGAAATTGGGATTTTGAGTGAGACGCATTTCCCGCAAAGTCTCGCAAAGGAGCTAAGTCTCGCTAAGGTTGGATGCTGACTTAGCGAGAC
>CAZHLB010000379.1:0-6709 GCA_964533005.1 uncultured Saprospiraceae bacterium | reverse complement strand
ACAATCAGGCGGTTGCCGGTGATGAGTGCAGGCGACGTGCCGGTGAAATATTGGCTTCTCACCATTTCAATACTTGCTTGGGAAGTGTCGGTTGAGACAAAAGTGCAATAGCCGGTGGCGCCGTCCCAGACCGATTCCAGGGTCGGATTGGTGAAGTTTTGCGAATTGAAATACAGCACGAAGTCTGAATCGGCGAGGTAAATATCGTCTTGCGAGGAGGCGTGGCGGGTCAAGTAGAGGTCGAAAAAGAAGTCCGTGCCGGAGACCACCTGGTTTTCAATGGTCAGCTCGACGACTCGTTCCGACCTGGCTTCCTGGAAAAAGGTGGCGAAAAAAACTGCCGCCAGCAAGAGTTTAACCGTTTTCATGTACAAGGATTTGACTGGTTTATTGGCAAAGCAAAGCAATTTTTCAACATCCGTGGTCAACCCAGCCGCCCGGCAATCTGGCTATTGACGTGTGAAAGTCCATTCCAAAAAAGCATCTCGATATTTCTACCGGGCGTTTATTTTTGCCCGTATCGTTGGCGGAGGCTTGCCGCTGCAAGCACCTGGCAATGTTCAAAAATTAAAGATTCAGCGACCATGGCAATAATGATTACGGATGAGTGCATCAACTGCGGCGCCTGCGAACCGGAGTGCCCGAACAATGCAATTTATGAAGGCGGCGTCGAGTGGGCGATTGCCGACGGAACGGACGTGAAGGGAGAATATGCTCTCGAAGACGGCTCCACCACTTCACCCAGCGATAAGCACAAACCCGTCGCCGAGGATTTTTACTACATCTCGCCTGACAAATGCACGGAGTGCGTGGGTTTTCACGAAGAGCCGCAATGCGCCGCCGTTTGCCCGGTGGACTGCTGCGTGGCTGACCCGGAGCGGCGGGAATCGAAGGAGGATTTGCTGGCTCGGAAGGAGCGTCTGCATCTTTAGACCGGCTAAAACTCATGAGAAATGGAAAACCGAAAGAAGGGAAGACAAAAACAGAAACTGCAAGAGCAAGACCCCTGGAAATATGAAGCCAACCTATACGACAAGATTTTCCAGGAAAATGCAAGGGAGATTTTTTTGCCCCTGATTGAAATGCATCTGGGCATCAAAATCAAGCGGTTTCGTCCATTGAAGGAAAAGATGCAGACCACCGTCGAAAGGACGATGGACTTTTTTTACGAAGTGGAAACGGAGGATGGACAAAAATTCATTCTTCACCTGGAATTCCAGACGGATGACGACCACGAAATGGTTTATCGCAGCGGCGAATATCACGGCATGGCGCTGCGCCGCAAGAAAATGAAGATTCGCCACCTCGTCATTTACCTGGGTGAAAAGACGCCCACGATGCCGACGAAACTGAAGGAGGAGGAAGTTTACAAAGGTTTCGAGCTGCTCAATATCCACGAAATGGATTTGGAAAAACTGCTCGCTTCGCAAGTTCCGGAGGTGATGTTGCTGGCAATACTGAGCAATTATTCGAAAGACCGGGTGGAGGAAATTTTGAGGGCAGTAGTCAACAAATTGAGGAAGGTTAGCAAAAACGCCAACTTACTTTCACGCTATTTCAAGCAGTTGGTATTCTTGTCTCGGCTGCGTAAATTTGAAGACTTGACCATTAAAATCACGAAAGAAATGCCAATCACTTACGACATCAGAACTGATTATCTTTTCAATGAAGGCTTGAAAGAAGGGGTGCAAGAAGGCTTGCAAAAGGGCTTGGAAAAAGAGCTTCTCTTAAAAAAGCAAGCCGTGCGTAACATGCTTGCACGAGCAATGGAAATATCATTGATAGCTGCCATTTTGGAAATTTCCGTCGCGGAAGTGGAAACTATTAGAGTAGAGTTGGAGAAAGACAAACGCAGGAAAAAATTGCCAGAGGCTTGATTCCTCCACTTCGACGACTTCCATCGAAAAGGTTTTAGTTTTCATAGCTTTAGATTTTTTGTGGACTCGCTGGCTGCACCGGCGAGTTTTTTTGTGCCTACCCGCCTACTTGCCTACTCGCTTTACTTTTGTTTGACGCTTGCCAACCATTTTCAAACTTGGCTTCGCCACCTGCCACTTTCCCGCTAATTTTCCGCCCTCATCAAAAAAAATTATCCTCAGCATGAAAAACATCCGCAACATCTTCCCAACCCTCGCTTTGCTGCTTTTGACTGCGGCGGCGAACGGTCAAATTTCCTTTTCCAACCAAACTTCCCTCCTTCAAAACCCTGCCACGCACAGCGACATTGCCGTCGCCATTGCCGACATGAACGGCGACGGGCTGGATGACATCGTCCGGCTGAACGGGGGAAACCAACTCAGCATCGAGTATCAAACGGCTGACGGTCAACCGTTTGGGCACTACGATTTTGGCATGGTCTCCCAGGAAGGTCAATGGAGCGTCGCCACCGCAGACATGAACAACGACGGCTACTGCGACATTTTGAGCGGCGGTTTTTATGACGGCGTTCACCTGCTGACGGCAATGAACGGCGGGACAGAGTACCAGGCGACGTTTTTGCCCGGCGACAACATTTTCATCCAAGGCTCCAATTTCGCAGACATCAACAACGACGGGCATCTCGACGTCTTTGCCTGCCACGACGACGGCGAAAGCCGCATCTGGGGCAACGACGGAACCGGTATTTTTTTCGAGGCGGACGACTGGATTGATATGGCGACCACACCGCCCTCCGACAACTCCGGCAACTACGGCAGCGTCTGGACGGACTTCGACAACGACGGCGACAATGACCTGTACATTGCCAAATGCCGCCAGGGCGTGGAAGACCCGGAAGACCCTCGCCGCATCAACGCCCTGTTCGTCAACGACGGGCAAGGCAACTACTCGGAGCAGGCAGGCAAATACGGCTTGAAAATCAAATGGCAATCGTGGACGGCTGATTTTCAAGACATTGACAACGACGGAGACATGGATTGCCTCGTGACCAACCACGACGCCCCGATGCAATTGCTCGAAAACGATGGCGCAGGTCACTTCACGGACATTGCTCAGCAAGCGGGCGTGGCGGTCAACGGCTACTTCTGGGAAGGCATCATGCGGGACTTCGACAACGACGGTTTCGTGGATATTTTGACGGCAACAGCTACCTACCTTTTTCACAACAATGGCGACAAAACCTTCACCGAAGTGCCCAATCCCTTCGGCGGCGGCAACCTCAGCACTTTCGCCTCCGGCGACCTCAACCACGATGGTTTTCAGGATTTGTACGTCGCCTTCGAAGGCAATGCCGCCGACCGGCTTTTGCTCAACGAGGGCAACAACGGCAACCACTTCCTCGGCGTCCAATTGCAAGGCGTTCAAAGCAATAAGGCGGGTGTCGGCAGCCGCATCGAAATTCACGGAAACTGGGGCATCCAGATTCGGGAAGTGCGCTCCGGCGAGAGCTACGGCATCAGCAATTCTTTGACCCAGCACTTCGGTCTGGGGCAGGACAGCGTGATTGATTACCTCATCGTGCGCTGGACTTCCGGCGTGGTGGATGTGGTGAAAAAACCTGCCGCCGACCAATTTCTGACGGTCGTCGAAGGCAGCACCTGCACCTTGTCTGGCTTCGAGTTGGAGCTTTCCGGCTCGAACCTTCTTTGCCTCGGCGACTCGGTCACCCTGAGCGCACCTGTGGGCTATCAATATTTGTGGAACAATGGCTTGAACAGCCAGTCGCTCACGGTCAGCGGGGCAGGCAATTTCAGCTTGATTATGGTGGACGGCAACGGCTGCGCCGCTCGCTCCAACCTCGTGCAAGTGCTTGTCAATCCTGACCAAACGCCAACGATTTCTCACGCCGGGGAAACCGCATTTTGCGAAGGTGCCAGCGTCATGCTGACTTCGAGCGAGTCGGCGAGTTATACCTGGTCAACCGGCGAAACTTCGCAGAGCATCACCGTTGCGCAGCAAGGCGATTATTTCGTGAGTGTACCCGGTGCTTGCGGCGATTTTACCTCTGAAATGATTCACGTAGAAGTTTACCCGGCAGCTTCTGCGCCGCAAGTCAGCGACCTGACTCTGCCTGCGCCCGGCTCGGCAACGCTGGTGGCAGTTGGCGCAAATCCGCACTGGTACGATTCGCCCGTTTCGACCCTGCCGCTTGCCGTCGGCGAAACCTTCGTGACGACGCACCTGACTCAATCCGATACTTTTTACGTGGAAGCAGTCAACGCACTCGGCGGCGGCGATTTCGAGACGGGAATGCCGGAGCATCAAGGCTCGCAATTCAGCGGGAACAACTTCAACGGGCAGACGATTTTCGACGTGACGGCAGCGCTGGTTTTGCACCAAGTCACCGTCTATACTGACCAGGCGGGCTTACGGCTCATACAATTGCTCGACGAAAACGACCAGGTTTTGCAGACCGACTCTGCGAATATTCCGGTCGGGGTTACCGTGATTGACCTCGATTTTTCCGTCCCACCCGGCAATAGTTACAAGCTCACGACCCACACGCCAACCAACATGCAGGTGCTCGGCACGAACAGTCCACGCCTTCGCCGCAGCGACCAGGGCGTCGCTTATCCTTACGAAATTCCCGGCGTGTTTAGCATCACCGGGTCGAGCTTGGGGTCGGGTTTTTACTATTACTTTTTTGATTGGCAGGTAGAAGTATTGCCGCTTTATGAATGCGCTTCCGAGCGGCTGCCAGTGGTGGTGACGGTGCTTCCGAGCGGGACAGGCGAGGAGGTGCTTTTTGGAGAAATGAGCGTTCAGCCGAATCCTTCTTTCGGCGTGTTCATAGTTGATTTTCAGCCGGTTGAAAGCGGTGAAACCAAGCTGACAGTGACCGACCCGGCAGGCAAAGTGGTTTTTGAAACGACCGTTTCTGCGTTGAAAAATGAGCGGCAGGTACAGCAGGTGGACTTGAGCGGAGCGGCGAGTGGGGTTTATTTTCTGCAAGTAAAAAATGGCGAACGGGTCGGCAGGTTGAAGCTGGTCAAAAACTGAGTCGTTCTTGAACGCCAGCTTCAATTATTTGAAATTAAAAAATTGATTTCCAGCAGGTTAAGATTCGGTGGAAACAACTCAGCTTTGTTTCCGCCGAATCCAACTACTGATGGAAAACGTTTACGACCGCATACTCAAGGAAATTATCGAGCCGCTGTTCAAGCCGCTGACCCAAATTCTGATGGGAATTCCGGTTGACCAGACCAGGGAAATCAAGGATAAAATTCAATACACCCTCGAAAGAGAGGGCGACCACTTGAAAATGCTCGTGTTTGAAGATGCCGCCCACAACAACATCGTCCACTATGAATTTCATGGCAAAGACGAAACGATGGGCGAGATAATGGCTTTGAAAAAATTCATGCTCAAGCTGAAACTGGGCTTGCCCGTGAAGCAAGCAGTGGTCTATCTCGGCAACAAAAAGAAGCTGAAACATTTGAAGCCGTTCTACCAGGACGAAAACACGAGACATACTTTTGAAGTCATTCACCTGAACCAAATCAGCTTTCGCCATTTTTTAAACTCCGGCGTGGCGGAAGCCGTTTTGCTCACAATCCTCTGCGATTTTGAAGGAGAAAAACCGGAAGCAATCATTGAGAAAATCCTTGAAAAGCTGCACGAATTGTCACCCAATGCAAAAGTTGCGGGGCAGCACACCATCCGATTGGAGGTGTTGTCCAAGCTGCGTAAATTGCAGGCATTAACCGTTGAAAAAATTAATGACATGGCATGGTTGTATGATTTAAGAACTGATATTCGCTTCAAGCAAGGCAAAGCACAAGGGTTAAAAGAAGCTCGGGAAGAGATTAAAGAGGAAAGGAAGATAGCTGAGTCTTTATTTGTCGAGAACCTTTTGCTCGAGACTGATTTTCCAGAGCAAAAAATCGCCTCGCTTGCTGCCGTTTCAATTGCATTCGTCAAGCAGGTGAGAAAACGCCTTGAATCGGAAGGAAAACTATCGCCCGCCAAACCTGAAAAAGCAAAGGTCAACGGTCGCAAAACATCGAAATAAAAAAGCCGGGGTGATGTCGCCCCGGCTTTTTTCATTCCAGCAATCCCTTCTTTATCGCATACTTCACCAACCCCGCCGTGTTCTTCACCTTCAGTTTTTCCAATAAATTTCGCTTGTGCGTATCCACCGTCCGAATGCTGATGAACAGCTTCTCGGCGATTTCCTGGTTTGAATATTCCTCGGCGATGAGTTTGAGCATTTCCAATTCACGAGGCGTGAGCGGGATGTCGTCTTGGCGTTTCGAGGGCTTGCCTTTTTGCGTGATGGCTTGCACCAATTTGGCAGAAACCTGGCTGCTGTAATAGGAATTCCCAGAGGCGACGGTGCGGATGGCGGAGAGCATTTCGCTTTTTCCGGCGTCTTTGAGCAAGTAGCCGGAAGCGCCGAGTTCCAGCATTTTCACGATGTAGCTGCTTTCCGAGTGCATTGAAAGCACGAGGATTTTGATGCTCGGATATTTTTCCCGCACGATTTGGGTGGTTTGGATGCCGCCCGCTTCGCCCATTGAAATGTCCATCAAAATCACGTCCGGGTCGGCGTCGGGCAATTTATCGAGCACCTCGGCGCCGTCTGCCGCTTCGCCAACTACCTGAATATCAGGCTCGCCTTGCATCAGGGAGATGATTCCATCCCGGAAAATCTTGTGGTCGTCTGCGATGAGAACTCTTATCATTTTGGTTCAATAACTACTTGCCATACTTCAGTTTGATTAAATGATTGCAGATTAAATGATTACATGATTTTAGATGGAATGGCAGA
>CAZHLB010000378.1:0-6711 GCA_964533005.1 uncultured Saprospiraceae bacterium | reverse complement strand
GCGATGACATCGGAGAACAGCCCTCGCATATTGGTCAGCAGACAGGGATGCTCGATCAGCGCCGGAAACAGGTAGTGCTCCAGACTGGCCGTCGGCGACTGCACCCAACGGAGCTGTTTCGCCACCGCCAGCAAGTCGGGAAGCCTCATGCTTATTGGATAGGAATTGACCACGAAACCTTCCGGGATGGGCACGATGCCAAATTCTTTTTGCGCAAAATAAAGCCCCACCGCCACCACGAACCCAGTTCCCAAGCCCATCGTGCAAAGCAACAAGCCTTCGCCCAGAAAAATATTGCGCACCATACTGTCTGATGCGCCCATGCTTTTCAGGATGGCGATGTCGCCTTTTTTTTCCAGCACAATCATCCAAAGTGAGCCAATCATGTTGAATGCCACCAGTATTAAGGTCAGGCTGAGGATGGCGAAACTCATCCACTTTTCAATGTTCATCAATTTGAGGAAGGACTCGTCTTGCTGGTAGCGGTCTTTGACGAGGAAGCCGTCGCCCATGATTTGGCGAAGGCTGGCGAGGGTTTGCGAAGCGTTTGCGCCGGGTCGGAATTTGATTTCCAGGGCGCTCAATTCGCCCTGCAAACCGAGCAATTCCTGCGCAAAATCGAGTGGCGCAAGCACATATTGGTTGTCAAAATCCTGCTGAATTTTGAACGTCCCGGCAGGGTAAAGCAGGCGTTTTCGGAATTGCTGCTCCAACTCGCCCGCCCTTTCTTTTTTGGGCATATAGACTTTCAGCACCTCGAAAGGGTCTTCCAAATTAACCGCCAGTTTGTTGCTCATGCCGCCACCGAGGATGGCGAGGTTTCGCTCGCCAATGCGCAGGACATATTTTCCCTCAAAAATGGTCGAGTCAATGCCAGTGACTTTGTGGTAAAGGCTGTCCACGCCTTTCAAAATGCCAAAATCCTGGCTGGCGCCGTACTCGAAAAAGGCAATCTCTTCGAGACTGCCGGTGACCAATTCGACGCCCGGCAAGGCGCTGATTTGCGCCACCTGCGCTGAGTCAGGCTCGAAGGTTTTCCCGGCGGCAGGCACAATTTTCACGTCGGGATTGAAGCGGCTGAACAGCCCCACAATCAAATCCTCGAAGCCGTTGAACACGCTCAAAACCAATACCAGCGCCGCCGTCCCGATGGTGATGCCGACGACGGAAATGCCGGTGATGACGTTGATGGCGTTGGTGGATTTTTTGGCGAAGAGGTAACGGCGGGCAATTTTTAAAGGTAGGTTCATGCTCAGTTTTCTTTTTCTTCTCGCTCGATGAACGGGATGCGCTTGGCTTTCAGGTATTTTTTGACGTTGAAAGTATGCCCGTCCATGATTTCGATATCCTCGCCCCAACCGAAGGCTTCAATTGGGTGACCTTGCCTTCCGACCACGATTTTTTGGCTTTTTGTCAAAACCCAAATCACCTTTTCCACGCCGAAATCGAGTAAATGGTTGATGCGCATTTCGAGGTACTCGGCAACAGACATATCCTCTAATTCCACCTTGATTTCAACCTCGATGATGATTTTCGGAGGCACGTCAGCGTAATGCACGGAAATTTTTTCGGGCGGTAGCACTTCCTGGCTGTAAATGGCTATGTCGTTGCCCGTGTTGTCATTTTTTTCAAGGTGCAAGCCAGCTTCGTTGGTAGCGACCCAATATTGATTGTCGTCAATGAAGCGGAAAATTGTTTTCAGCAGGTACTCGACGACTACCCATTGAAGTGAACTGCAAGGCATAATGTCTTCGATGGTTTTTCTTCCCTTCAATACATCCCGATAGCCTTTGCGGTAGAATGGCTTGCCATTCAACGTCTCGAAAACCAGGTCGTACTTAGGTGAAAGTTTTGATTTTTGTTTTTCAGCGACAAGTGTCATGGTTTCAATTTTTGGTAGTGTACCAAGAGGTGACACCTTTTGAAAAGGTGTCACCTCTTGAGAATACTCCAGCAAGGTAGCCCGGTTCGGTTTTTTGTCCAAGCTACTTCAACTTCATCTCACCGAGGCGGCGCTTGATTTCCTCGACCAACTGTTTTTGCAGGTCAATCTTCAGCGTCGTGTCGCCTTGCTGCTCCTCGTTTTTCACGATATTTTCCTTGGCAAGCTCGATTTTTTTCTCCGCTTCCACGATGATTTGGTGGTAGTTATCGTTTTGGCGCTTGAGCTTACTCATCTCATTATCAAGGGATTTCAGCTTTTTTTCAGCTTCCTCCAACTCGATGCGGGTGTGTTCTTTCTTGGCTGCGAAGGCAAATTTTTTCAAAATTTTCTCCGCTTCCTCGAACTGGCTGCGCCGGTTGGACGAGAGCCACTCGTCTTCGCCCTGCTTGAACCAAACGGTAAACTCGACGTTGCCACCTTCCTCGCCGCCCTGGCTGCGGCTGTAAATCTGGAGCGGGTTGACGCCATTGATGCCGACGATTTCCGCCTCGGCGGTCAGGTTTTCGCTGCCGCCTTTCATTTTTTTGGTCTTGCCGCCGTAGTCGGACATGAAGTCTTTCCAGACTTTGTCGGCGAGTTTGGCGTCGGTGATGTCGAGGGTGACGGTCAGGGACGGGTGAGTTCCGAGGGACATCTGCTCCTCGCTTTCGCTGACTTTGCCAGCGTCGGAGGAGGTGGAGGAGGCAGTTTCGGCAGGCGCCATTTCTTCCAAAATTTGGCTGAAAACGGCGGTTGCAAGTAGGATAAACAAGGCGGAAAGAAGGGCTTGCTTTTTCATTTTAATATTGAGCATTTGGTGAAAGAATGTCCTTGCGACGTGGGTTTTGCGAAGCTGTAACGAAAGTAGGCAAAAAACATTTCCGGGCAGGATTGGCTTGGATTTCGGCAGTTTTTGAAAAGTCGTTCCGCCTACTTTTTCAAATCGGCTTCTATCTTCGCCGCCACCCGATTTCACATTTTTCGCTCCCACTTCAAAATGAAAAATGCGAAATCAAAGCCTTCCGGGGTGACAAAAAAATCCGAATGCAGATGAGCAAAGAAATCAACTTCAACCACATCGAACAAGGCGTCAACGGCTACCTCGACGACGCCCTCCAATCTGAAAAAATTGACCGCCAGAGCTACGAAATGGCGAAAAAGAACACCATGACTTTCCTGCACCAGTGGCTCACCGACGACAACTTCCTGCGGGTGTCGCCCAACGTCCGCAAAGGCATTCTCGCCGCCGTGAACGAGGGCAGGTGGGAAGACCTCGTCAACACTTTCCGCAAAAAAATGAGCTTCGGCACCGGCGGCATCCGGGGCTTCATGGCGAACGACCGGGAGAGCATCGTCCAGATGAAAGAGGATGGGCTGGACGTGCCGATTTTGAAGGGGCCCAACACCATTAATAATATCGTGTTGCTGCTGACCAGCGCAGGCGTGGCGAAATTCGGCAGGGAAAAAGGCTTTGACAAAATCGTGATTGGCTACGACAGCCGGGTGCGGGGCGGCGATTTTGCCAGGGTGATTGCCGAGGAATTTCTCGCCTACGGCTTCACTGTTTACCTCTTCGACGAGGCTTGCCCGTTCCCGGAGGTGACCTTCGCCATCCCGCACGTGAAGGCGCAAATGGGCATCCTGCTTTCCGCCAGCCACAACGATTATCGCTACAACGGCTACAAACTTTGCTGCGGAAACGGCTCGCAATTCGACCCGGAGGAGCGCACCGACATGTACAACAACTACATCGTAAAGGTCACTTCCGACGACATCAAAACCACGCCGCTCGAAGAAGCACCAAAAGGAAAAGTCGTCTGGTTAGGCGGCGACCGGAAGTTGGAAGGCGTGAATTATCAGGGTCACGAGGAGCTTTTGGACATCCACAAAGCCTACGGCGACCAGGTGAAAAACTTCTTGCTGCAAGACACGACCTCGCCGAAAGACCTGCAAATTGCTTATTGCGCCTATCACGGAGCAGGCAGGAAATTAGTGCCGAAACTGCTGCAAGACGTTGGCTTTCAAAATATTAACATCACCCACGAAAACGGACTGAACGACCTGAACGGCTTGTTCCCCAGCTTCAATTCCGACCCCGGCATGGAGCAGCAACCCGACCCCGGCGACCGGCGGGCGGCACGAGTCGCCGTCGAAGCTTTCAAAAAAGAATATGGCGAGGAAAAGTGGGCAGCCGTTGATATCCTCATCGGCACCGACCCCGACGCCGACCGTTGCGGCGTCAGCCTGAAAGTGCCGGAAAACCAGCGCTCCGTTTTTGGCGGCAGCGACTACACCTTGCTGCCTGCCGACGACATTTGGGCAATCCTACTTTGGTATCGCCTGAAAAACGACCCGAAGCTGAAAAAGGAAAACACCTTCATTGTCCTCTCGCACACGACCACCGATGCGCTGACTTTGCTGGCGAAAAAGCACGGCGTCGGCGTGGTGAAAACCTGGGTCGGCTTCGCCGCCCTGAGCGCCGCCGTGCGGGATAGCTGGAACGGAACGCTGGTTGAAAATTTGGTCGAAGGCAAAAAAGACCCGAACCAGTTGCTGACCGATATGGTCGTGATGGAGACGCACGACATGAATAAAAACCGCACGTACAACCTCGGCTCTTTCGAGCAAAGCAATGGTTTCGCCCTGCTTGGCTACCCGCCAAAAGATGCCTATTCGCTCGGCGAAGACGGGCACGTGCGCGACAAAGACGGCACTTTTGCCTCCATTCTCGTCGCCGAAATTGCCCAGTGGGCGAAAGACCAGGGCACGACGCTGTTCGAGCTGATTGATGAAAAAGTCTATCTCGACCCGGAAGTCGGTCTGTTCGTCAACTACTACGAACCCGACCCGATTGACGGCGAGTACCCTGGAATTGAAGGCGACCGGCTGAAAAAAGCCATTCTGCGTCGTGCTTTGGGCTATTATCAACTGGCGAAAGCAGGCGATTTTTCCATCGGCGGCATGCCCGTCAGCGACGCCGTGATTTACCGCACCGGCAAATACGACCACGTTTATCCGCCTACGCACGACTGGATTTTCCCGGATGAAGGCGTCCGTTTTTACTTCGGCGACTGGATGAACCACCTGACGGTGCGTCCTTCCGGCACGGGCAATGCGCTGCGCTTTCACATTCAAATGCACAGCTTCGACGTGAATGCGGGGAATTTGGTGGCGCAGAAAAAGGCGCTGCGGGAGCGGGCGAGGGGGATTGCGGATGATATTCGGCGGTTGCTGGGGGCGGCGAGGAGCAGTGAGATGGATTAATTGAGTTGGAGACGTGGTTTATTCGGTCGAAGAACTTGACAGGGTCTATATCAGGTCTCTGTGTAAAAGGCTAAAATGCTGATTTAAAACATTTTAGCCTTTTGCGGGAGGCGCTAACCTAATTACACCGTCAACTAAATTTTCGGCATGACGAAGGGTTTGTAGCGGCGGGGTTCAGCCGCCGCCTGAGTGGGGCAGGCGCGGATACAAACCCTTCAACTTCGTTACCTTCGGCTCAGATTTGACAAATCTTCTCCTCAGCTTTTGCTGCGCAATAAATCACCAAGCGCCGCCACCGCCTGCCCAATTTCATCGGGCGTGTTGAAATAATGCGGCGACATCCGCAGCGCCCATTTCACGCCTTTTTCATCAAAATCAATCACCGCAAACTCCCGCATGGAAATGCTGACGTTGACGTTCGCCGCCAGCAAAGCCTGCTTCAATTCTGCCCCATCGCAGTTTTCAACTGCCACTGTCACGATGCCACATTGCCGCTCGCCCCGGTCGAGGATGCGGACGCCTGGCAGCGCCGACAACTGCTGCCGGGCAAGGTCGGCGAGCGCAGTCACCCGTTTTTCAATGCCTTCCAAACCAAGCTCCAGCACATATTCGACCGCCACTTTTGAGCCGAGCAGCAAGGCGTAAGGCTTCTCCCAATATTCGAAACGGCGGGCATTTTCGAGTATTTGATAGCGGTTGGCTCCGACCCAATTTGCGCCAGCCATGTCCGGGCAAAAAGGCTCCAAACCTATTTCGAGTACCCGGTCGGAGGCAAAAAGAAAGCCTGCGCCACGCGGTCCCCGCAGCCATTTTCTCATCGTTGCGCTGAGGAAGTCGCAGCCGATTGCCTGCACGTCGAGCGGCATCTGACCGGCGGATTGGCAGGCATCAACGAGGTACCAAATGCCTCGCTCCCGGCAAAGCTTGCCGATGGAATGCACGTCTTGCACCAAGCCAGAGTTCGTGGGCACGTGCGTGACGGCGACCAATTTGGGCTGATGCACGTCCATCAATTCCTGCATGGACTGAGCATCCACGCCGCCTTCCGGCAGCTTCGCCGCCCGGATGACGTTGATTTTCAGGCGCTTTTGCAAAAACAAAAAGGCGAGTTGGTTGGAAATGTAATCGTCGTCGGTGGTCAGCAGCGTGTCGCCTGGCTCGAAAGGGATAGCGCTCAGGGCTTTGTTGTAAGCGTCGGTGGCGCTGGCTTCGAAGGCGATGTTTCGAGGTTGGGCATTCAGCAGGCGGGCGACGGCTGGGTAAAAATTGGCGATGGCTTCGGCTTGAAGCGCTTCGGCTTCGTAGCCGCCAATTTCAGCTTCGAGCGCCAGGTGGCTTTGCATGGTTTCCAGCACGGGCTTGGGCGGTAGGCTGGAACCGGCGTTGTTCAGGTGGATTTTGTGGGCGCAACCGGGGGTGTCCTGGCGCAAGGAGTGGATGTCTTGCAAGTTGGGCATGGCTATTTTTTTTCAAAGATTCGGTGGGGCAAAAAGCTGACAGGTGGATTTTCGATGCCGTTGAGA
>CAZHLB010000377.1:0-6730 GCA_964533005.1 uncultured Saprospiraceae bacterium | reverse complement strand
CGAGGCTCGTAAAAGTCATAAGTCACCACGGGTTCATGCCAGGTGAAGGCGCCGAAGGCAAAAATTTTCTTCGTCAGTGCCCAGGCGTCGAAGCCAAAGCCCAGGTTGCCAAAGGCATCCGGTCGGTACAACCGGCTGTATTCCAGGTCGAAGCGAACGTGCGCCTCGTTGAATTTTCCGAAAGGCTCATTTTTATCGTAGTTCAAACCCGTGTACCACACCCGGTCGTTGGGCGCAAACAAAATCCCCAGGTCGTTAGGGTCGTATTGGTAGCTTTCCTGCGAATAAAAAACCCTGCCTTTGAACCTGCCGCTCGTGCGGCTCAATTCGATAAAAGCCGTGTGCCCCAGCGCCGTCGAATCCGGAAAATACTTCTGGCTCACTGCCACTTTTCCTTGCATGGCGTAGGATTGCGCCTTGTTTTTAAGTTGAAAACGAGCGGCGCTGACGTTGGCTTCGTAGTCCATCCCGCCCCGCAAAACGTTGGTGTTGATGAAGGTCAGGTAGCTGTTGTTTTTAAGGTTTTGGTCAAAAACCAGGATGTTGTAGTTGGTGAGCGGCGAGGTTTGGATTGACCTTTTTTCGCCGGTTTCGACGTTGCGGATAGTGGCGTGCTCTTTGGCGGAAATGGCGTTGAAGACCCCAATTCCCAAGCCTTTATTCGTCCTTCCGGAAACTTTGGTGGCGTTGATGAGCTGCGTTTCACGAGGGTTTTCAACCACCTCCTCGTTGTCCGCCAACTGCCCGTAAACATCTCCGTAGTGAATCGGAACGCCACCAATTCTGCGGGAATAAAAAAGCCCGCCCTTGTTGAAAAGCTCCGTTCCCTCCGTGAAAAATTGCCTGTTTTCGTCGAACTGCACCTCGAAAGGAGAGAGGTTAAGTATCTCATTATCAGAGCGCACTTGCCCGAAGTCAGGCACCAAAGTCATGTCCAAAGTGAAGGCATCGTTGATGCCATATTTGATGTCCATGCCGCCGTTGATGCTCCTGCCCCAACTGCTTTTCGGGTCGCCGCCTTTGTCGTACAAGTTTTCGGCATAGACCGAAAAATAAGGCGTGGCGGACAGGCGCAGCGGCGATTTCACATCTGCGATGCCGCCCATTTCGCCGCATTGATTCAGGTAGCCTTGCACGTTTGGGTTCACCTCATTCCAATAGCTCAGTTCTCGGTTTCGCTTGACGCTGCGAGCGAAATTGACGTTCCAAACTTGCTGCTGCGTGTTCGGAAAACGCAGCGCCGAGTAGGGGATTTTCAACTCGACCACCCAGCCTTCGGAAGTGATTTTCACCTCGCTGTCCCACACGGCATCCCAACTCGTTTCACCGGAAAAAAGCAAGCCACCGAAGCCGCCTCCATTGTTTCCGGCTACCGCCGAAAACTTGGTGTCGAACTGAATGCCTGCAGGCGTCACGATGAAACCGACGCCATTGTTCCCGTCTCGGAAAGCATCTATGACGACGGCAAACCAGTCGGAGTTGCTAATGTTGTCCCGCTCCGTCATTTCCTTCAAAATGCTGTCGGGCTGCGGGTCGTGGAGCAATGCGCCGATGTAAATCGCCGTGTTGTCGAACAGCACCCGCACCTCGCTTTGCTGCGAAGGCGGCTTGCCCGGCTCCGGCGAATTTTCGATGAATTGGCTGGCGACGGTGGCTTGCTGCCAGGCAGTTTCGTCGAGCACGGCGTCAATTTTTACCGGGTCAGCGATTCGAAAGGCGCTGGTTTGTTTTTTGGAAAGTGCAGGCGCTTGTGCGCTCAGTGCGTTGAAAGTCAACGAGATGAGAAGTGTGAACAGCAGGGATTTCATTGGATGACAAGATTGAAAAGTGGCTTGGTTGTTTGCGGAGCAGATTTTTTGGAAGAGATGGAATTTGGGTTGGCGAAGATAATTCTTGAAGGCGTTCCGCCAGAAAGCGGGTTTTTTGAAGTGGAAGGACAAGGCTGGAGTTGGAAAGTTGTTGGCGAGGAGAAAACGACTCATTCACCATTTGAATTTATCTACTTTTGGCTATGGCTTTTCGCCTCAACCAAAATCTATGAGGGAGCTTAAACTGGACACACTCAAAAATGGACTTCCCGGACTAACGGAAATGATGGGAGCTTACTTCCTGGAAGCAGCCATCGTGGCGCTGACAAAAAATGGGCACCAAAGCGGCACTATTCTGAAAGTGAAGGGAGATTTCAAGGAAAGCTTTCAATTGAAATGGTCGTCTGCCCTTGACAAACCAACACTCGGTAGCTGGAAAAACGAGCAAAAAGTAGCAGAACTTGGAGCCGTTGCAATTTCACTTTTATTGCTGCTTGAATTGACAGATTATAATGGTTTTGAAGAAAGCGGCTCAGGAACCGGCATTGATTATTGGTTGTCCAATGCAGAATCGGAAGACCATCCGTTTCACAATCAAAGAAAAGCAAGACTCGAAATTTCCGGCATTTTGAAAGCGTCGAGGAACAACGACATCGCAGCAAGAATCAGGTTGAAGAAAAGGCAGGTCAAGCTTTCCGACCATACCAACTTGCCTGCATACATTGCCATTGTCGAATTTGGCGAGCCCAAATCAAAAATTATCAAGCAATGAATCCATCCAGAGCACTACATCAAACTGCCATGGAATACAACCTGCTGGCAGAAGTATCCGAGGCAAAAGGTCGCAACCGGGACTCCAGGATATTTTTCAGAAAAGCCTACGAATTGGAAAAAGAAGCGACTGGCTTGATGCCTGAAAAAGAAGAGGACACCCTGCCACGCTTTATCATGCTAAGAAGTATGGCGGCGCTCGCCTACAAAGCAGGTTATTTCAAAGAAGCAGAACAACTGATTGTCACCACGTTGGCGGAAAATCCACCCGCTTTTATCGTCCAGGAATTGCGTGAAATAAGTGGGCTTATCAAAAAAGCGACTCCTGCCCGTCGCCAGAATAAACCACTGCACATCGAAGGAATGTTGACCCAAGCTGACGCCGCACAAAGTGAAATTACAGTGGTTGATGCTGATAAAAGCCAATCCTTTTCCATTGTCGTCCCCAGCGACCTGCTGAATAAAATAGTCAAATCTTACTGGCAAGCCAAAGTCGCCGTGGAAGCGACCAACACGCCGAATGGAGCATTTATTTTAAAAAATATCAGCCAGGCAGCCTGAATGCAATTACTCACCTTTCCGCAATCCTTCCGAAACATTTTTTGGCTTGCTTGGCAGCGAGGTTTGAGTTTTTGTTTTGAAAAATCCATTCGTTCAGCTTCTCTCCACCTGCCTACAAATCCCAATTTCCCCGTTAATTTGCCTCCCGCCGAGCGAATGAGGAATGAGGAATGAGGAATGAAAAGCGCCAATCCTGCGCCGCCATTTCTCATTCCTCATCCCTCATTCCTCGCTCCTAATCCGTGCGAAATCTCATCCCACATTTCATCCACGAGCAACTAACAGCGAATGTCCTGAGCGGCAGTTTCGAGGCGCATGCCATGTTTGTTGATTTATCCGGCTTCACCCGCCTGACCGAAACGCTCATGCAGCAAGGAAAGGCAGGCGCCGAGCGGCTATCAGTCATTCTCAACGCCATTTTCGAGCCGATGGTCAGCCTCGTTTACGAGCACGGCGGCTTCATTCCTTACTTCGCAGGCGACGCTTTCACCGCCATTTTCCCCCTCGTCCCCGTCACCAAATCACCAAATCACCAAATCCCCAAATCACCAAATCCCCAAATCACTCCCGAAAAAATGCTGGCTTTGGCGCAGCGCCAATTCGAGCTATTGAAGCAGGCTTCCACCCACTTCAAGGAGTTTCAAATCGGGATGAAAATCGGCTTGTCCTTCGGCAACGTCGAGTGGGGCATCGTGGGCGATGCGCACAAGTCATTTTACTTCCGGGGCAGTGCCGTGCAAGGCGCAGCGGACAGCCAATCGAAGGCAAAGCAGCACGAAGTCATTGTCAATGAAGCGTTTAGCCGCCACTTGACGAAACAGGTGAAGTTGACCCCGCTGACGGAAAAGGGCTATTTCAGCGTAAGTTTCGGGCAGCCAGGCAGTGAAATTGAGCCGCTGGAAAAGACTGGCGACGTCGAAACGCTGCACGTCCAATTTCAAAATTCCTTCCTCAAATCTTTCCTGTCCGACGAGATAATCGAGTTGACCGGCGGCGGCGAATTCCGCACGGTCGTGCCTGTTTTCATTGCATTCGAGGGGGCGGACGACCATGCTTCGCTCGATGCCTTCGCAACCGTCGTGCTTGACCAGGCGCACAATTTTTCCGGCTACTTCAAGGAGATTGATTTTGGCGACAAGGGCGGCGTGCTGGTCATCATATTCGGAGCGCCGGTCAGCTACGAAAACAACGTGGAGCGGGCGCTCGAATTTGTCTGCGCACTGCACGAAGACCTGCTCCCTGCGCAGCTCGCCACCGACCTGAAATTCAAGGTGGGCGTGACTTCCGGCACTGCTTTCACCGGCATGGTGGGCGGCGAAGCCCGCAGCCAATATGCTGCCGTCGGCAACCGGGTCAACATTGCTGCGAGGATAATGATGCAGGCAGATTGGGGCGAAATTTTGGTGGACAACGAGGTGCAAAAAAGCAGGCATTTCCGCTTTCACGACAAAGGAAAACTGAGCTACAAAGGCTTGAAAGAACCCATCCCCACCTTCAAATTGGTCGGCAGAAACGCAGAGCAGCGGCGCAGTTTCGAGGGCGTGATGGTCGGCAGGGCAGGTGAATTGAAGCGGTTGCTGGATTTTTCGCAAGCAGCTTTTGACCAAAATTCACCGGCGGTTGCCTTCGTCTATGGCGAGGCTGGCATTGGCAAGAGCCGACTGTCTTTCGAGTTGCGGCAGCGGGTGCGCAGGCAGCGGCAGGCGAGTTGGTTCACCTGCCAGAGCGACCAGATTTTGCGCAAGCCATTCAACCCCTTCATTTACTTTTTGCGGAACTACTTCGAGCAGTCTTCCGAGCATACGCTGGATGAAAATCTGGACAGTTTCGAGCGCCAATTCGAGGCGTTGCTCAATGAAATCATGGACGAAAATCGCCCGGAAGCCGAAGGCATCAAGCGGGAACTGGTGCGCACGAAGACCGTGCTGGCGGCGCTCGTCGGGCTGAAAACTGCCAACACCCTCTGGGAAAGTCTCGACGCAAAAGGTCGCTACCTGAACACGTTGGCGGCGCTGACTGCCTTTTTCCTGGCGGAAGCCATGCTCCAGCCTGTCGTCGTGGAATTGGAAGACGGGCATTGGTTCGACGACAACTCGAAGGAGTTTTTGAACGAATTCGCCGGTCGGACGAGAGGCTTCCCGATTTTTTTCCTTGTCACCAGCCGCTACGACGACGAAGGGGGCAAGCCCAAAGTTTTTTCGCAGGAAGCCCTCGGAAGGAGCGCCATGCCCCAGTTAGAAATTGACCTGAACATCCTCGACGCAGCCGCCATGCGCATTTTCGCAGCCGAGCGCCTGCGGGGTCACGTCAGTCCAAAACTGCTCGAACTGTTGCTCCGCACCACCAACGGCAACCCATTCTACGCCGAGCAAATGCTCGAATATTTTCTGGAAAGCGACCAGTTGGAACTCACCGAGGATGGCTGGGACGTGGGCGATGAAAACGTCGGCTTGTCGGAAAGCATCCAGGCAGTTTTGACCGCCAGGATTGACCGGCTTTCGGCGTTGGTGAAGGAAACGGTGAAGGCGGCGGCGGTGATTGGTCGTGAATTTGAACTGCCTGTTTTGACGGAAGTGATGAAGGAAAACGAAGTGTTCATCGAGGAAAACGGCAACGCCCAGGTCATCCTTCGGGAGCAGGTGAAAACGGCGGAGCGGGCGCAGATTTGGCAGGCAATGAACGAGTTGCGCTACATTTTCCGGCACTCGCTGCTGCGGGAAGCGGTCTATGACATGCAACTCAAAACCCGCCTGCGGGAACTCCACCGCCACATCGCAGAAGCCATCGAAAACCTCTACGCCGACAATCTGGAACACCGCTACGTTGACCTGGTTTTTCACTACGAGCAGGCGGAAGTCGAAGGAAAACTGGAGGAATACCTTCAAAAAGCTGCCGACTACGCCAAGGCGCATTACCAAAATCTGCAAGCCCTCCATTTTTACAACAAGCTCCTGTCCATCCTCGAAAGCCACGACGACAACCGGGAAATCGCTCAAACCTTGCTGAAAAAAGGCACCATCCTCGAACTCATCGGTCGTTGGGACGAGTGCGAAACCATCTACCGCCAAGCCCTCGAAATTGCCAAAAACACCAACGAAAGCCGCCTGCTCGGCAGAGCAAACAACAACCTCGGCTACCTGCTCATGCTCAAAGGCAAATACGACGAAGCCGACGGCTACCTCGAAAGCGCCGCCGCATTTTTTGGCAGCATCCACGACAACCGGGGCACCTCGAAAGTCTATGGCAACCTCGGCACGCTCTATTTCCGCCTGGGAAAATACGAGGACGCCAAGCTGTATTTCATCCGCAGCATCCAGTTGGCGCAGCTTTACAAACACACCCCGGCGACCGCCCAAATCGTCTCCACGCTCGGCTTGACCTACATGAATTTGGGCAAATACGAAGACGGCATCCGCTGGCAAAAAAGCCAACTCGACATCTGCAAACGGGAGAACGACCGCCAGGGAATGGCAACTTTATATACCAACATGGGCATCGTTCACTTTGAAAAAGGCGACCACGATGCGGCGCTTTCGTGTTACCAGCGAGGGCTTTCGCTGGCGGAAGAGCTTGGAAATAAGCAACTTGTG
>CAZHLB010000376.1:0-6734 GCA_964533005.1 uncultured Saprospiraceae bacterium | reverse complement strand
ATTCCATCAACAATCATGTAATCATGTAATCATCAATCATTTAATCAAAAAAGGGCTGCAAATGCTGGCTCCAAAGACTTAGCTGGCAGCGGCTGTCTCCAAAGCGGCTACGGGTTTTGTTGCTAAAATAAATTGCTGCACGAGCGCCAGCGCCTCCTCGTGAAAATTGACCGGCGGCTGCGCTTTGGCAAATTTCACTAAATCAACCGTTTGCAGCAGCGACGCAAGCTTTTCCAAGTGAACGCTTGGCAGGTTGAGTTTTTGCATTTGCACCAAAATTTCATCCGTCGTTTGTTCCAGCGCATGGATGCCATAGCGAGCTTCGAGGTATTGGCGGAGAATGTGCGTCAGTTCGCTGTGGTAAAGTTTCACCTGCCCCGCTTGCCATAATTGTTTGTTTTTCAACGCCTCCAGCTTCTGCAAGGCAATCTCGTGCGGCTGCAAAATGACAGGTGGCAGCGGCGCAAGTGCCTGCTCCTTTTTCTTTTTCCGAGCGATGTACACCAGCCAAAGCACAATCAAAACAGCCAGCAAAGCGCCCATGTACGGCAGGTAATCCTGCCAAACCGTAGGCTCCTCGATGATGGGTTTGATGTCGTTCAAAGTAGAATCCACTGGCGGCAAATCAACCCGGATTTGGATAGCTGGCGTGAAAACCGAGTCGGATTCCTTGCCTTGAAAAACGGCGAACGGGATGGACGGAACCTTCATCCGCCCAGTGTCCCAAACGATGAAAGTCAACTGCCGGCGCAGCAAAATGGCACTGCCTGCATTGGTCGTGTCCCAATTTCCTTGCTCCAAAAACTCGATAACAGTGTCCATTTTGATGTCCTCCAAATTGGGCGGGCTGACGACGACGCCCTTCGGGTGGCGCACCTCGACGTGCAGTTTCACCTGGTCGCCGAGCAGCAACTCGGCACTGTCCACCCTTGCCGAAGCGGTGACTTGGGCGGCGGCGGTGCTTGCCAAAAAAAGGAGGAGGAAAAGGCTAAAAATCAGGCGCATTGCGAGTTGGGAAATTTGGCAATTTTTGGGCGGCGGTGGGAGGTTTAGAAGGTTTCGGGAGGTTTAGAAGGTTTGGTTGCGAAAACTAAACCTTCTAAACCTCCCAAAACCTTCTAAACCTCAACAGCGCCAAAATTAACAATGACACTCAGCGGTGCTCAAAAAAATGGTTTAGTGTTTTTCAGCCTGTTCGCAGGCGTCCAGATTTTTTACGCCAAGACCTGGCAGGCAGGCTTCGTCACCGATTTCACCGGGCTGCAAGAGCGGCTGGAAGGTGCGCCGTTGCTGGGTTTTCTCGACAGCTTCGGTTTTCCCGCCATGCACCAGGTCACCAATTTTTTCCTCTGGTTTTTGTACAAACTTTTCGGAACGTGGGGCTTGCCTTGGCATCTGGTTTTCACTTCGCTGCACGTTTTGAACGGCTTTTTGGGCTATTTGCTCATGCGGAAAATCCTTTCCCGGTGTGGCTTTGCCGAGCCTGATTGGGCAACGTTGGCAGGTGTGGCGTTGTTCGTTTTTTCGCCGTATGCAGTGGAAACGGTGGTCTGGCGGGTCAGTTTTGGCTTTCTTTTTTGCAGCACGATGGGGCTGGCTTCGCTGTGGCAACTGGCGCTTTTTCTGGAAAATGGGCGGCGCAAACACCTGTTTTTGACACATGGGTTTTTCGTGGTGGCGCTTTTCAGTTTCGAGTTGGCTTTGGTGTTGCCAGTGATGGCTTTCATTTTGGCAACATTCTACCCAAAGCTGACAGGTGGAAATTCGATGCCGCCTGAGAAAATTTTTTAAAAAAATTTTCTCAGGCGGCATCGAATTTCCACCTGTCAGCTTTTGCCACAGCTTTTGATTTTAGCTGGCTATTTCACCCTGAACAAACTCATCCTCGGCGCCTGGGTCGGGCACTACGGCGAAGGCATTCACCTCAATTTCAACCTGCCTTCGATGGCTGGCAACCTGCTGAAATACTTTTTGAAATACCTGCTTTTCTGGCGGGAATGGACGCACGGGGCGAGGGAAAAGCTGATGCTTTTTTGCGACAAACCGGCGGTAGGTTGGATGGTGCTGGGCTTGTTGCTGGTGTTTGCCGGGCTTGTTTTTTTCAAAAAAATGTCTGTTCGCTGGCGCACGGCTGGCTTGTTTTGGTTGCTGTTTTTTGCCGTTTTGCTTCCCGTTAGCAACCTCTACGTCGCCTGGATTTTGCAAGGCGAAAATGACCGCTACGGGTACCTCGCTTCGCTGTTTTTTTTCACCGGAATTTCGGTTTTGATTTTTCGCCTGCCCAAATTTTGGCGAATCGGACTGTTTGGTGTCTGGCTCTGCCTGTCGCTGTTTTTCTTGCACAGAACCACGAGCTACTGGCAAAACGGCGCTCGCATTTTTTACAGCCTACTCGAAGATTTTCGATGGCAGGAAGTGGAGGAAGTTTACGTGCTGGCGTTCCCGGAAAACTATCGAGGCATCCCGCTTTTCAAAGATTTTTCCAGGGAAGACAGAGCGCTGGGAGATGCTTTAAAATATGCCGCAGGCAAGCAGGTAAAAGGCAAAATTTACCAAATCGCTCAGTTCAACATGACCTCGCCGGGCGACGGGGTGAGCGTTCAGCAAGACTCCACAAATCATTTTACGGTGTCTTTCAATCAATGGGGAAACTGGTGGTGGCGCAATGGCATCGGCACTGGAGACTACGAAACGGAGGCTTATCAATTCAAGGTGGAGGGCAACGGGAGCAAGGTTTTTTTGAAGAAGCCGAAGGCGGGAACGGTGGTGGTTTTTTCGGTCGGAGGGAAATGGGAGGCACTAATTAATCACCACTGAAGTCAGACTTGAAGTACCCAGATTCATCCTTTGAAAATACCTGATTTTGAGGTGCAGACGTTTGCAAAAACTCGTTTTTCCCTTCGTCCAAATCGTCTAAATCAGCAGGTTCCCAAGCTTCACTTCCAAGTTCTTCCCAGGCAATTTCTTTTCCTTCCCAGATGCCAGTGAGTGCCATCATATCCGGTTGTTCCGCCCATAGATTTGATAGCTCAGAAGCAGAGATTGGGTGCGGAACAGCCTCATGTTCCGTGCGAATGGTTATTTGAATCATTGTTGCATTTTTTTTCAAAAGTAGTAAAACGGCTGACGCCGCCCTGATTTATTTAATCACCATATTCCCCCCAATCCGCCCATGAAAATTGCGGCTATCCCCGGAATTGACCAACGAAAAAACATTGTCCGTCAGCGCAAAAAGCTGCACGGGCCCCAGCCTCAGCGTCACGTTCAAACCTAAATTATCCCACCGCTCATCCTTGTAGCCATACGTTGCGCCGAAGCGGAAGGCTTTCGACAAAGCCCCGTTTGCGCCGACAGCGACCGCCGTTGAATTTTCTCCCCTGAATTTTTCCGAAAAAAAGCTCGCCCCCACGCTCCATTTCTCCGTCAGGTCGAGCAATGCGCTGGCGTAAATCTTCCTCGGCAGGTCGGTCGAGTAGCTCACCTGCGTTTCCGTCACTTCAAAAAGCTCCTTCAATGTGTCGAGCGCCGAGTCGAAATTGGCAGACTCGCCGCCGGTCAGTGCCTGCGAAAAATCAAGCCCGTCGTAAGTGATGGTTTTCAGCGCCGAGTAATTTTTCACGCCCTCGTCCCAGGTGATTTTTCCGAGGTCGAGGATGCTGGCGGCGAGGTCGAGTTTGCCCAATTCCAGCCTTGCGCCGAGGTCGAAAGCCATGCCGGTGTTGCCGCTAAAAAACTGGTCAAAAGTGAATTCACCGAAGTTGAAATTGGCGTCAACGTCCTGAAAATCATTGTAATCAATCGAGTTGGTCGAGTTCAAAACGTAGTCGCCGATGAGCGTGATTTGATACACATCGGGGTCGGTGTAAAATTTGGCGGTACGGTGCGCCGGGTCGGTCGTAGCGTCGGCAATGCCGCTGAGGAATTTGGCTTTTACGCCGAGGGTGAGCTTGTCCAAAAATTTGTACGCAGCACCGAGCGCCAGTTCGTGGTAGCCGTTGATTTGCAGCTCGTTGGCGAGGTTTACCGTGTCGCCGATGAACTGGGCGTTGCCTTGCCAGACGAGTTGCGGCAGCGTTTCCGGGAAGTCGAAAAAGGCGTGGTATTTCAGCGAGTGCCCCAGGCTCAGGGTCAAGCCTTTGAATCGAACGGCTGCGCTCAACGTCTCGAATTCCAGGTCGCCACGAACCACGTTTTGGGCATCCAGATTTTCAATCAAGCGGTCAATGTCAATCACGTTTTTGCCATTTTCTTCTCGCACGATTTGATTGTAAGTGGGGCCCGTGAAAACCAGGTGGCTTCGAAATCCAGGTGCGCCGACGACCAAAAAATGGTCGGGCACGATGGCTGGATTGGTTTCGTTGGCTTGCCAAATGTGCCGCATGAACTGTAGCCCGATTTCTTGCTGGGAAAAAAGCGGCGAGGCGAAGAGGATGAGCAGAGCGGTTAGTTTTACTTGCTGGGACATGGCTGGAGAAGATGTTTTTTTAGGAGAAAAAGGCTGTTGCTGAAAGGTTCAAATCGGGCACAAAGCTGACAGGTGGAAAAGGGGTTTTTGAGAGAAAAAAAATTTAATTTTTTTTCTCTCAAAAACCCCTTTTCCACCTGTCAGCTTTTGGCTCAAGTTTTCAATTTCATGCCCATGCGAACTTCCACTTTTTGGTCGGCAAAGGCTTTGACCGATTGCTGCCCATCGTTGTAGGTGGAAAAAAAGGCATGAAGCACAATCCGCTTTGCCGCCCTGATTTTGTCAAAACGCTCGCCGGGGAAACCTGCAAAAGTCGTCTGCGTGGAGCGGGCAGTCACGATGCCGTCGCTGCCTACTTCGGCGGAAGCGACAATGCGCTGCCGGTTTTCGCTGAAAAGTGAATCTAGCACGGCATTGTTTTCATCCAGAAAATACACCTGCGCGTCAATGCCAATCGGCATGTCGTTGTCGGCGACGAGCTTGAATTCCGCCTCCTTCACTTCGCCATAGCCGTCGAAATCCACGTTGAAAGTATCCACCACTCCAAAGCCGGAAGCCCTGCCGTGCAGCGGCAAATCCACGTCCAACTGGATATTGTAGTAGCTGCTGTCGGTGATGAAACCTCGTAAGTCGGTCAGCGAGTCGGGGTTCATCAGGGCATCCACGTGGTAGTCAAGGGCAATGGGGCGGCTGCCGAGCACGTCTTCGATGTTCGAGTTTAACTCGTTGAAAATGAACGTCATAGTCTTTACCTGCCCGACTTCGTAAAGCTTTGGATAGACGAAATCAATCCCCGTTTCCGTTATGAAATCGCTTTCGAGCGGAATGGTGCCGCCGTCGGCGGTGACGATTTCGAACACTTTTATCACCGACCGGGTCGGCACACCGAAGCCGTTTTCGACATTGATATTGATGGTCGGTTGCTCGAAAAAGACATCGCCTTGCCGCCAGTTTTTGAAAAACTCGATGGGAATGCTGTCCCGGTTGCCCTTGTGCTGGAAGTTGCCGAGGTAGCCTTCGATGTAGGAAAAATCAACGTAGGTGTTAACGAGGATGACTTCTTCGAGCTTGAGGCGTTTGCCCGTTTCGGTGTAAGCTTCGTAGCGAATGTAGAGTGAATCGTCTTGCGGTTGCAAGTTGAAGCCGCTTACATCTACCTCGTTTTCAGACCAATACAAGCCGGTGAAGCCACCCGTCGGCGCTTGAAAAGTGTCCCGAACCGTTGCCACGACGCCGTTTTTCGTAGCGCCGAGAATGCTCAGGGCAAAGTAAACCGTGCCCACGTGCGTCGTGTCCACCACCTTGGCGGCGAAGGAAACTTTGCCCGATTTGTAGGTGGCAAAATCAATCTCCAAAGTTTGCGGCTGGGAAAACGGCAAAGCATACATCGTGTCTGGGATGGGGATGAACGGTGGCAGGCTTTTTTTGGCTTCATCAAAAAAATCCTGCGCACGCTGCGTCAGCACGTCGCCCCGGTAACGCAGGTGAATGACGCCGTCGGGACTAATTTCAATGAAAGTGTAGTCGTCGAAGTTTTCGAGCAAGTCCTGCACCGAGGCGGTGGCTTTGACCAGCGGGATGGCAAATTCGGCATCGCCGGAGACGACGTCGGCGTCTTGAAATTCATCCACTTTTTTACAACCGGCGGATAAAAACAGGGCGAGGAGCAGGGCGATTGGAAACAATTTCATCAGGAAAAGATTGTTGATTGACAATTGATAATTGTTGATGGATGAGGGTCGAAGGGATTGAATGTCAATTAGTTGAGCAAAGAAAACCGGGGCAGTCGGGAAGTTTCGGAAGCGTGCGGCTTGCAAAAATACGCCGCTACCAGGGAGTTGGTTGCTTGCGTTGGAACACGTTTTGAAAATTCAGGTGGTTGGGTGCGCAGTTGGGTGGGTTTGTGAGACGAGAGGAGAAAGGTGGGTTGGCGGCACAAAGTTGACGGAGAAAGGCGGAGCGCAGGTTATTTTTCTTTTTCGAGAAAAACGAAGCCGTTGGTGGCGGTTTTCTTGGCGAAGTTTTCAGCCGCCACTTTCAAATCTTCAAGCTTGACCTTGCCAATTTGAATTTCCAAGATTTCAGCTTGCCGTTTGATTTTGGAGGCAAGTTCCATCAAAGCGACTTTGTCTTCCCTGCTTTGAATGACGCCCGCCTTCATCAGCTTGACAAGGAAGCTGGAAAAATGCTCGAGCAATTCAATTTTCTTCTCGGCAGCCTGTTTTGAGATGCCCTCTTTGATTTGAAAAGCATCGAATGAAACAGACGA
>CAZHLB010000375.1:0-6736 GCA_964533005.1 uncultured Saprospiraceae bacterium | reverse complement strand
CATTTCACCATCCGAATCGGCAAAGAAAACGAGCAAAACCAACCCTGGAGCGAAGACGCCAACCCCTTCCTGCTGGAAAAATTCGAGTGGTTTTACTCGCCTCAACACGACCAGTGGGGCTTGCGCCGCCTCGACAACGGAGCGGTGCAAATCGAGCCGACTTTCCACGAAATCAGGGTTGAAAAAGAGTTAGGGCTGACGCTGGTGGGCATCGAAATGTACCAGGAAATGGAGTTCGACCGCACCGCTTTTCGCTTCGAAATGGCTTACGGCGTCGTGCAAAACGACACCGGGTTGCTGGTTCACGAAGTGGATTTGCTGGATTTGCGACTGAGCGATTTCGACCACGAGATGCCCGTCGCCCGGTGCATTTTTTTGGACGGAAGGCATGGCTTGATGAACCGCATCGGCAAGGTCATTCGAAAGGATTTGACTTTCGTCGGCGACTTTTCCAATGGCTTGGCAAGGGCAAGTTTGAAAGGAAAATTGAGTTCGCAGTTGGCAGTTGGCAACGTCAGTAACTCCCCTTCAGGGGCTGGGGGTGCTGGCTCGCAACTCTCACCCTCTCACCCTCTCACTCTCTCACCGCTTCAAAATTTCCTCACCGCTCACCTCGCCCCCGTCTCGCTTTCCGACTACACGCAGCATGACCTCGACTTGGAAAAATCGGGCTGGCTGACCTGCCCCGATTGCGAGTGGGGCTACGTGGACACGGCAGGGCAGATGGTCGTTTCGCCGCAATATTCCTTTGCCAGGGACTTTGTCAACCAGGTCGGAATCGTGCAGCGGGAAGGTAAATGGGGCATGGTGGACGGCAAAGGCAAGGAACTGCTGCCCTGCCGCTACGACGAATTGGGTTTCCTCGAAAACACGGGCAACCGTGTGCTGCGCATTTTCAAAAAAGAAGAAAAATACGGCTTGATTGACACCCTCGGCAGGCTGGCGGTGAACGTGAAATATGAAGACATCGGCTCGTTCAGCGAAGGCAGGCTGGCAGTGAAACGCAACGGAAATTGGGGCTTCGTTGACCGGAATGGCAGGGAAGTCGTGCCGTGCCGCTTCGCAGAGGTGAACCGTTTTTGCGAAGGCGTGGCTGCCGTCAAACTGGGTAGCAAGTGGGGCTACATTGACAAAAACGGCAACGTCGAACTTGATTTTCACTTCACGAAGGCAGGCAATTTCAACAACGGCTTGGCGCCTGCAAAAAATGAAGCGCCGCATTTTGGCTACGTCAACCGGCAAGGCGAGTGGGTCATCCAGCCTCGTTTTCCGAAGGCTTACGACTTCGACCGGGGCGTGGCGAGGGTTGAAATCATGGAAGGCGAGCACCTGCGCACCGGCTTGATTGACGCCTCCGGAAACTACGTGACCAAGCCTCGTTTCATCTCCCTGACTGCCTTCAACGAGCATGGTCTTGCAGTAGCGGAAATTGGCGGAAGCCCTGTAAAATATGGGCTTCTGAACTTGCAAGGGCAACTCGTCAACGCGCTGGCATTTCGTGAAATCGCTCCTTTCCGGGAAGGTTTGGCGAGGGTGCAGCACCGGGACGGCTACGGCTTTGTGAACACGAAAGGCGATTTGGTTATCGCCGCCCGTTTTTCAAAAGCCAGCGAATTTTCGGAGGGCAAAGCCGCCGTTTGGCTGGATGGTCAGTGCGGTTTTATTGACACGACCGGCAAGCTCGTCATCGAACCGCAATTCAGCCGGTGCATGGATTTCCGGGAAGGCAAAGCCATCGTTTTTCGTGGCAATCAGCGGGCGGGATTGATTGACGCCCAGGGAAATTTTGTCATCGAACCCGGCATCAATCGCCTGCTCGACTTCGCCGACGGCAGGGGTTTGGTGCGGGACGAGCACTACCAATTTTACTACATCACCGAGCAAAACCGCTTCTACGAAGGCTACTACGAAAAAGCAGGGCAGTTCCGCCATGGCGTCGCCGTCGTGCAAGTGGAAGGCAGGTGGGCAATCATCAACCAGCAAGGCATCGAGATTATCCCGCCGAAATACGACCGCATCGAGCAGTTTGAAAATGGCTTCGCCAAGGTGCGCATCAAAGGTTTTTCCGGCTTGACCAATTTGCAGGGAGAATTGATTGTGCAGCCTGATTATGAATACATTAGCTACGCTGGCGAGGGGCTTTTCCGGGTGGAGCAGGGCGACAAGATTGGGTATTTTGATATGGAAGGAAGGTGGGTTTGGGGACTGCAAGAGTGAAAGAACCTTGCGGTGAGAGATGATTTTTGAAAAAATCATTTCTCTCCATAATTCCCTTACGACGCCAAAAACAAAAGTCCACGCCGGATGCACGGCGTGGGCTTTTGTTTTTTATTAAAATTTTTGCCGCCGCCCGCCCGTCATTCCAAAACTGGCATGATTTTGCCACGCTTGCCATCGTTTACATCTACTTTCAACAAAAAACAGATTCACTATGAAGCAAGCAACCATCACCACTTTCGTTTCCCCCGCCACTGCCGCCCCTTCGCAAGATTTTTCTCCCGAATTCACAAGTTGGCTCGAACTGGAAAAACGCATAGCTCGAATGCGCCAAAAGCGTTTTGTTCAAGGCGCTTTCCTCCTTCTGGCTGGCTCTGGCTTGTTCCTACTGAAATTGGGTTGGCTGGAACAAATCATTCAAACAGTCGCAACGACGCATCCTTAGTTTCTCAATATAGGTCATCACTCACAAAGGTCATCACTCACTCAAAACAGGCTTCCCAGCTTGCGCCGGGAGCCACTCAAGGGATAACAAATTTTCGGATGGAGCCCTGCCAGCTTTTAGTTGGCAGGGCTTTTTTTATGCAGATTTTCGAGGCGATGGGCAAAGGGCAGGCTGGATATGGCGACGTTTTGCAGGCTCATGCGGAAGAATTGAGGCAGGGAAGGTTGGGCAGCGAAAATAGACAGGCAGGAGGAAATGTTATTCCGGCAAGTTCAAATCTTCCTTTTCAGAAACATCGCTACGTCGCCGTACATGCCGCCTTCCATCGCACGCAAGGTGTGCTGCACGTCCACCCAGCCGCCGATTTTGCTCGTCCAGAAGCCGTTGGGCAATTGACGTGCGGCATGCGTGGTTTTTTTGTCAATGGCAAACAGGGCTATTTTTTGAAAACCCATCTCCAACTCGCCATCGTCGCAACTTTCAAAGCCGTGTTCCTGGAAAAATTGAAGAAAAACAACCAGGTTGTTTTTCCTGGGCAGGTTGGGCGACCATTCATAGCGGGAAGAGATGCCGGGCCACAAAAAAGCGTGTTGCAATTCAAGCGCCCAAGCAATGCAGTTGTAAATGCCAGAGGAAGGGCTTGTCACCAAAAAAGGCTCTTTTTCAGCGTTGGGAAACTCAGGCGGGGAAAGGAGGGTGTTTGTCATCGTATGTCGTAGCCATTTTTTATACCCCACGCAAGCCAATCCTCCGCCATTTTTAAAAGTCTCCCGGAATGACTTTCCGGTATCGGGTCTTCGCCGGTGATGACAGTGAGTGCATCGAACAAGAAATGTGGGTCATCCTTCAATTTTTGCAGCATGAGCGGTACGGCTGGCTTGCCCAGGGCAATCATTTTTCGGTAGGCAGGATGCCCCAGAATCTTATCGCCGTCTGAGTACAACAGCGTCTCCTTTTTCCAGATTTGAAAAAGTTCTTCAAAGCGGTCAGCGAGTTGCCTGCCATTGAAATGAGTTGTTTGACTTGTCTTTTTGTGGATGGAGCCTGCTACCATGGCATTTTTATTTCTTCAAAAGTAAAAACCCAATGCGAAATGCCATCGGAAGATTTCCGAAATCTCCGCACTTGCCTCGCTTCATCTTTGCCTTTTTACTTTTGCCGCCAAGCCGAAAGCTGGCAAGCATTCGAGGCAACAAAAAATAAACACTTTTGCAAAAAATACCGGCTATGAGCAAAGCGCCAGACTTCAACTTTCACGAATATGCAGGCTCGGAAATCAGTCAAAAATTTTCAATCATCGGCAGCTTATGAAATCTATCCAAAATGGCTTTGAAATCAGCGGCTTTCCGCTGGAACCGCTCGAAAAATTTGAAGACCTCCTTTACTTCGAGGGAGCCGTTCTCACCCACATGTACGACGAAACGGGGAACGACTATTTTGCTTATTGGGTGGACGAAGATGAAAGCGGCTACCGGTGGCTTTTTTTTCGGGTGGAAAAGGAAGACATCTTCTTCTACCTGTCTGGCAAAAAAAGTTTGCGGGAATTGCTGACCACCTCCAAAAACCCTTTCATCATCGCTGCCGACGTTTCAGGAAAAGAATACAGGAACGTCACTTTGTTGAAACCCAAAGACTTGGATGAATCTTACTTGCCCGAAGCAGAATCCTATTTTGCCCTGCCTGTTCCTGAAAAATACAATGCCTTGTTTCCCGCCTTGAGAAAAGACCGCTCCTTAGTTTTGAACCAATAATTTTACCGCTCGCCTCAACTCCGCCAAGTCATTTTTTCCAACACAAAAGCTCAAACCAACCGCTGATGCCGCTTCCATCCATCCGCAACTTCCTGTTTTTCAGTCTTTTACTTTTCACCAGCCTCTGTTTTTCCCAAAAGAAAAACGAAGCCTTCGAGTACCCCATCCGCCAGGCAACTGCGCCGGTGGCGGTGGACGGCGACCCCGGCGACCCTGCCTGGCAGGCGGCGGCGGTGGCGACCGACTTTTTCCAGGTCTTGCCAATGGACACAGGTAGGGCGTCGGTGCGCACGGAAGTGCGGATGCTCTACGACTCGGAACGGCTGTATTTGCTCGCCATCAACTATGAAAAAGTAGAAGGCGAGTACATGGTCGAGTCGCTGCGCCGGGATTTCAATTTTGGCAAAAACGACAATTTCCTGCTCTTCCTCGACCCTTTCGACGACCAAACCAATGGCTTCACTTTTGGCTCGAACGCCCTCGGCGCTCAGTGGGACGGGCTGCTTTACGAAGGCGGCAAGGCGGATTTGAGTTGGGAAAACAAGTGGGAATCGGCGGTGAAAGCGGAAGATGACAAGTGGGTTTTCGAGATGTCCGTGCCGTTCAAAACCTTGCGTTACAAAAAAGGCATCCGCCGCTGGGGCGTGAATTTCAGCCGGTTGGATTTGAAAACGACCGAAAAATCAGCCTGGGCGCCCGTGCCCCGGCAGTTTCCGACGGCGTCGCTAGCGTACACCGGGGTGCTGGTTTGGGACGAGCCGCCGCCACCTGCCGGGGCGAATATTTCCGTCATTCCCTACGTGCTGGCGGGCGCAAGCAAGAACAACGAAGGGAACGAAAAAACGGACGACCGTTGGGAAATCGGCGGCGACGCCAAAATCGCCCTCACCTCCTCGCTCAATCTCGACCTGACGGTGAACCCCGATTTTTCGCAAGTTGAGGTGGACGTGCAGCAAACCAACCTCGACCGTTTCGAGCTGTTTTTCCCGGAACGGCGGCAGTTTTTTCTCGAAAACGCCGACCTGTTCGCCAACTTCGGCTACGCCAATATCCGCCCGTTTTTTTCCCGCCGCATCGGTTTGACCGCTCCCATCCGGGCAGGCGCACGATTGAGCGGAAAGCTCAACAAAGACTGGCGAATCGGCGTAATGGACATGCAAACCGGCGAAGACGATGCGGGTGTGCCGGGGCAAAATTTCGGCGTGTTTTCTTTACAGCGGCGGGTGTCGAAGCGCAGCAATATCGCCGCCATTTTTGTCAACAAACAGACGCTCGACTACGACCGGGTGGCTGACACGAACGCCATTTTCGAGTACAATCGCAACCTGGGTTTGGAGTACAACCTCGCCTCCTCGAACAACCTTTGGACGGGGAAATTGCTGGCGCTCAAATCGTTCAGCCCACACCTGGAAGGCGACGACTACGTGCTGGCGGGCAACCTTGCGTACAGCGCCAAAAAGTGGTTTTTCAACGTGCAACTCGACAACGTGGGCGAGAACTTTCGGGCGGAAACGGGCTTCGTGCCTCGCACCGGTTTTTTTCATCCAGTGCTTTTTGGCGGGCACGTCTTTTTCCCAAAATCCTCCTGGCTGCTCAGTCACGGGCCCTCGGTCAAGCTGGAATTTTTCACCGACCCCGACCTGCATCGCACCGACCAGGAATTAGTGCTGATTTATGATTTCTTCCACAAAAACAGCAGCAAACTCACGGTCTGGGTTGCCCAAAATTATTTCAAACTCGCCCGTCCTTTCGACCCGACAAACTACGCAGGCGACACCCTGGCGGCAGGCACGGAACATGACTGGAAATCTTTCGGATTGGATTTTTTTTCGCAGCCGCAACGCCTTTTTACCTGGTCGTTAAGCGGTCGCTACGGCGGCTATTTTGCAGGCGGCGACCGGCTGCGTTTGGGCGGTACGGTGGGCTACCGCTTCCAGCCTTTTGTGGCAATTTCGCTTTCTGCAAACTACAATCGCCTGGACTTTTTTGAAGACGACCGCCTTCCGGAGGGCTTGATAAACAAGGACTTCGACTTCTGGCTCATTGGTCCCCGCCTCGACGTGACGCTGACGAACAAGCTGTTTTTCACCCAATTCATGCAGTTCAACAACCAGGTGAAAAACGTGAACCTCAACCTGCGTTTGCAATGGCGGTACAGCCCTGCGTCCGACCTTTTCCTGGTTTATACGGACAACTACTTCTCCGATTTTTCGGGCGCACGGAACCGGGCGATTGTGTTCAAGCTGACCTATTGGTGGAATTTGTAGGCGCCGGTAGCACAGCCTTCAGGCTGTTTTGGGGTGCGGCGTTCACGCCGCCTGCG
>CAZHLB010000374.1:0-6737 GCA_964533005.1 uncultured Saprospiraceae bacterium | reverse complement strand
AAAACAACACACCCAACAACCCCCCCCAAACCTCCTAAACTTAATTCCAAAACAGCCAAAGACGCAAACCCACATTCCCGTGAAAAAAACTTGCCTTTGGCTCTCATCGGCTTCCTTTTTTCTGATGCTCCTCGCCCCCTGCTTCGGGCAAGGCTGGGAAAAATCTTTTGGGTTTTCGCAAAACGACGCCTTGCACGACCTGCTCTCAACTGCCGACGGCGGCTACCTGACCGCCGGCTACCGGCAGGAAATTTCCAACAACAACGACAGGGATATTCTGCTGATAAAAACCGACCCCGACGGCATCGCCCAATGGACAAAAACCATTGGCAACAACAATGATTGGGAATTCGGAAAAAGCATCCGCTCCACCCTCGACGGCGGCTACGTGATTGGCGGCACCTTGCTCTCCGATGGCATTTCCTACGGATTCATCACTCGCACCGACGCTGACGGCGACGAAATCTGGACGGCAGTCTCGCCGCAAGATTCCGTCGAAGGCAGGCAGGCAATCGCCACCCACGATGGCGGTTTTGCGCTGATTGGCTCCATTTTGCATCCCACCGCTCCCGGCGACCCCACCGACGCCGACCTTTTTTTGATGAAAGTCAACGCCAACGGGGATTTCCAGTGGTCAAAAAACATCGGAGGCGACAGCTTCGACGAAGGTTATGCACTGCTCGAAAAGCCCGACATGACCTTCATGCTTGCCGGGAAAACCTTGAGCTACGGGGCAGGTCACTATGACGTTTACGTAATTTGGGCAGATGCCATGGGCACGGTGATTTGGGAGGACGCATACGGTACGCCGAATGCCGAATCGGGTTTTTCGATTGCCGCATGTGCGGACGGAAACTTCATCATCGCTGGAAAATCGGAAGGGCTGACGCCGGAAAGCGAGGACATTTTTTTGCTGAAAATCAATGCTTTCGGCAACCAACAGTGGGCACATGCGCTGCCGAAGCCAGACTTGCAATTCGCCCGCTCCGTGCGGGAAACCAGCGGCGGCGGCTTCATCCTGGCAGGCGAAGCGCAAGCGGCGGCAGGCGCTCACCGGCAAGTTTTGCTCGTGAAAACCGATGCGGCAGGCAATGAAATCTGGGAGCGGCAATTCGGCGGCGTCATCGGCGACGGCGCAAATGCGGTGGTCGAAGCATCGAATGGCGGCTTTGCCGTTGCAGGTTTTACCTACAGTTTTGGCGCAGGCGGCTCGGACGGCTACCTGCTGTGCACCGATGCCACCGGCATTTCGCTTTCCTGCCTCGTGCGTGGCAACGTTCACTCCAACCTCAACAACACTTGCCAACCTGAAAACGTGGGGCAAGACATCCCTGGTTACCTCGTCGAAATCGCTGGCGCTCAGAGTTTTTTCGGCACGACCGATGCAGCCGGAAACTTCTCCGTCCCCGTACCGGAGGGCAGTTACGAGGTGCGCATGGTCAATCCTTCGCCATACTGGGCTCCCTGTAGCGACAGCATAAACGTCTCGCTTTCAGGCGCTTTCGACACGGCGACCGTCAATTTCAGCTTGCTCGCCCAAGCCTACTGCCCGTTGATGCAGGTGGACATTTCGACCCTCGGCTTGCGGCGGTGTTTTCCGAGCGCCTACCATGTTTCGTACAAAAACCTTGGCTCCACCGTTGCCGACCCGGCACTGGTCGAGATTGAATTCGACCCGTATTTGCAGGTGGACAGCGCCAGCATTTCCTGGGCTTCGACGTCCGGCAGCAACAGCTTTTATTTTAATGTTGGAACAGTTCAGCCTTTCGAGTCTGGCAGCTTCGACGTGTATCTGACGGTGGACTGCGACTCGACCGTTTTGGGGCAAACGCATTGCAGCGAGGCGCACATCCTGCCCGACAGCCTTTGCCTGCCGCCCGACCCGAATTGGGATGGCGCAAGCATCGAAGTTTCAGCCACTTGTGAAGGCGATTCAGTGAGATTTACCCTGGATAATATTGGCTTTGGTAACATGGCGCAACCCCTCGATTTCCTGGTTATCGAAGATGTGCTTGTCGGTTTTCAAGGGCAGTTTCAACTTCCCGGCGGCGCTGACACGACCTTTGTTTTTGCCTCCGACGGCAACACCCTGCGCCTCGAAGCCGACCAAAGCGCCGGTCACCCCGGCAACAGCAAGCCCTGCGTAGCGGTGGAAGGTTGCGGTGGTTTCAGCCCCGGCTTCGTGGTTCAATACCCGCTCGACGACGCCGACCTCTCGGTGGATGCCGACTGCCGGGAAAACACCGGCTCGTTCGACCCCAACGACAAACAAGCTGCGCCGCAAGGCTATGGCAATCAACATTTTATCGAACCAAACACCGACCTCGAATACCTGATTCGCTTCCAAAATACCGGCACGGACACGGCTTTCACCGTCCTCATTCGAGACACGCTCTCCGCCTGGCTCGACCCTCGCACCGTCGAGCCGGGAGCGAGCAGACACCCGTACCAATTTGAAGTCTATAGCACCGGCATCCTGAAATTCACCTTTCAAAACATCCTCCTGCCTGATTCAAATGCCAACGAGCCTGCCTCTCACGGCTTCGTGAAATTCAGGGTGAAACAGCGCCGGGACAACCCCGTTGGCACGCTCATCACCAACCATGCTGCCATTTATTTCGACTTCAATGCGCCCATCGTGACGAACCAGACTTACCACAACGTCGCCACGAATTTCATTGCCATTGACCCGTCATCAGCCTCGACGGAGGCGGACGGCGGGGCGGCGGCGCAGGTGAAAGTTTATCCCAATCCATTTGATGAAACCGCCTGGTTCGAGTTGGAAAATGTGGCAGGAAGCGGCTTCCGTTTCCGCCTGTTCGACGTGACGGGCAGCCCGATGCGGGAGGAATTTTTCAGCCAAAACCGCTTCCGGTTTCAGCGGGACGGACTGCATTCGGGCGTGTATTTTTTCAGGATTGAGACGGCGGAGAAAATCGTGGCGAGCGGCAAAGTCGTGCTGCGGTGAGCCGAGCATCAGACCTGTCAGCACTTGAAGTGCTGACAGGTCTTTTTGCACATTCCAACCAAATGATTTTCAATGTTTTAGTTTAAAAAATATCTCAACGCCCAAGCCCGTCTTCGGACGGAAAAGCATTGCCGTTGCCTACCTTTCGCACTTCAAAACCAGTTACTATGATAGACTTCACTTCCCTCCAGTCCACCCTCCGCACCCTCGACCATCATTTCAAAATCGAAGCGGGCAAATCCGTCAACCGGCTTTTGACGATAAGAAACTGGTTGTTTGGGTTTTACATTTTTGAATTTCAGCAACGTGGCGCTGAGCGGGCGGCTTATGGCGAGCGGTTGCTGGAAAAACTTGCCGAGACCATGAGGCAGAAGAGTTTTTCTTATCGAAACCTTCGGCTATACCGACAATTCTACCTGACCTATCCGCACTTCGCAAGTTCAATCTGGAAATTTTTGGAGACCAACTCAATTTGGCAATCACTGATTGCCAAATTGCAAGCGGTTGACAACCAATCGGTTGAAATTGTGCAATCAGTGATTGCACAATTCAAATTAGATGAAAATCAATCCGTGGCGATTGGGCAGACGGTGTCTGCCCAATTGCCTACTCAAATTGGCCAGACACCGTCTGACCAATTTGAATCGCCTGAAAACCAGCCGCTTGGAATTTGGCAATCACTGATTGCCAAATCTCCTCCAATTGGTCAGTCGCCGACTGACCAATTTCAATCACCTGAAAATCAATCGAGTAGAATTGTGCAGACACCGTCTGCACAATTCAGCCCACCCGCCGAAAAACTGCTTGCCAATCTTTCGTACACGCAGTTCACCCTTCTCCTCACCTGCGACACCCCCTCCAACGTGCCTTCTACGAAATCGAAAGCATCCGGGGCGGCTGGTCTGTCCGGGAGCTGAAGCGGCAAATCGAAACCCTGCTTTTCGAGCGCACCGGGTTGTCCAACAACAAGGAAGAACTTCTCCGCCGCACCCACCAGCAAGCCGAGCCTTTGCAATCCGCCGATTTTTTCCGTTCGCCTTATTTTTTCGAGTTCGCTGGGTTGCCCGAACAGTTTCTCGGCACGGAAAGCGACCTCGAACAGGCGCTCATTAACCACCTGCAAAGTTTCCTGCTCGAACTGGGCAACGGTTTTTGTTTCGAAGCCCGCCAAAAACGGGTGCTCATCGGCGACGACTGGCACTTCGTTGACCTGGTTTTTTACCACCGGGTTTTGAAATGCCACGTCTTGGTGGACTTAAAAACCGAGGCGTTCAAGCCGTCCTTTGCCGGAAACATGAATGCCTACCTCAACTATTTCAAGGCGGAAATTAAGCGCCCGGAAGACCAGCCGCCCGTCGGTCTGCTGCTTTGCACCAGCAAAAACGAGTCGGCGGTGCGCTACGCCCTCGGCGGGCTGGACGAGCAGCTTTTTGTCAGCCAGTACAAACTTCTGCTGCCCGACGAGGCGATGTTGCAAGCTTTCATCGAGCGGGAACGGGACTTGCTTTCGTGATAAAAAGTTGGCACGGCAAATCAGCGAGAAGCATTTTTCGGCTTCGGAATCTGGCTTTTCAGACCCACATTCCGAAAGCAAAAAACTTTTCGCTCGACATGAATTGCCTATGTCTGAACCCAGTGCTGTCAGCACTTCAAGTGTTGATAGCACTTTTCACCTCGCCGCCAAAAATCCGAGAATGCTCATTTTTTGTTTTTGCAACTTCACGCCTGTTAATTGATTTTTGACGCCAATCCTTCCCACAAACCAGCCTCTGTTAAGTTGGAAAATATTCACGGAAGGCCTTTCGCCTCGCCTGTCGGAGCGGGAGGGGATTTTTTTTCAACTCATTGATACCCAACTCGTATGAAAAGAACGCTACTCACCGTCTGCTTTTGCAGCTTCTATTTTTTTGCAAAAACCCAAAACTGCCTTTCACCCAACCAACCCGTGCCGCCAGGCGACGAATGCCAAAATGCCCCGCCGTTTTGCGCAGGCTGGCTCACTGGTTTTTGCTCAAGCAATGCAGGTTTTACACAAGACGCCCCTGGCAACCTCCCGGCAGCGCTTTCCTGCGCCATCGAAAATAACCAGTGGTTGAGCTTCACGGCTTGCCACGACACCGCCCGTTTTGTTTTTTCGGTGGAAAATTGCTTCGGCACGGCGGGGCTGGAGTTTTCCGTTTTGCAAAGTTTTGATTGTCAAAACTTTACCGCCTTTGCCGACTGTTTCACTCTCGCTCCGGGCAACTCGGACACGCTCGTTGTGCCGGGATTGACGGTCGGCGAGTCGTACTTTTTGATGGTGGATGGTGTCTCCGGCGACGTTTGCTCGTGGCAAATTTTGGACGTGTCGGGCGTCAGCAACGGCGTCACCGTGCAGGAAGACAACACGCCGGGGCACATCACCAACCTCGACGGCAGCCCCCCGCCGACCTCGGCTTGCCTGACTGCACCAGTGGTTTTGACGCTCACTTTCACCCCCCCGGTTTGCAATTTGCTACCCGTCAACGACCCGAACGGCTGCCCCTTCGCCAGTCAGCAAATTTGCCAAAACCCGCAGCCGCCGGGCACTTGCGCCGTTGACACGATTTGGCACGTCGAGCCGCCGGGAGCGATTTTTCAGAACGGCGACAGCACCGGGGCGCAGGTCACCATCATTTTTTCTGACACGCTCGACGTGCCGCCGGGCGGTTTTTTGGAGTTCACCATTTCGGTTTCCATCGTTCCCGTGCCGTTGCCGGGCGGCTTGCCTTGCCACGAAAATTGCCTGACGCAATGCCTGAACGTCATCGCCGACAGCGACCCTTGCGTCATTTTTCCACACAAAATCAAGCTCTGCAAGCCTGACTTTCAGGAGCAATTTTTTCTCGCCTGCCCTCAAGATTTGCCCATCATTTTTCAGGGTCAAGCCTATTTCTGCGGCGACCACACCGTGACGAAATTTGACCCTTGCGGCTGCGAAGACGTGACGCTTTTACACGTTTTCTGTCAATTTGAGCCGCCTGCAACTGCCAGCCAGCCGGTTTTTCAGTGCGATGCGAGCGGTGATTTTTACACGGTGAGCTATACTTTCAGCCCGCCGTTTTATACCTATTTCGTGAACGGCTCGCCCGTCAGCGGCGGCAGCTACACCTCGCCGCCGATTGCTTCCGGGCAGTCGTTCAGCTTGCTTGTGTCGCCAGTTGGCGTTTGCCAGCATCCGGCTTTCATGCTGTCTGGCAGCCACGTTTGCCCTTGCCAAGCGGAGACTTCCGACCTCGGCATCGTCGAGCTTTGCCCCGGCGAATGTTTTGATTTACAAGGAAATAGCTACTGCTCGGCGGGCAGCTACTCGGAGCAATTCACCGATGCGGACGGCTGCACGGACACCTATTTATTTACCCTGCAAATGCAAACTCCGCCCCCGGTTTCGCTCGGCATCGTCACGACTGATTGCGATGCGACCAACCTGAATTATTGGGTCACGTTCACCATTTCCGCAGGCACACCACCCTATTTTGTCAACGGCTTGCCGAGCGGCAGCACCTACGTTTCCAACCCAATCCCGACGGGGCAATGGTTCAGTTTTACCGTCACCGATAGCGGCGTTTGCGGCGGCAGTTCGGTGACGATTGCCGACCTGTACATCTGCGACCCGTTCACCGATGCGGGCACGATGAGCCAGGCTTTGATGCAGGTTTGCGAAAGCCAAACCGCTGCCGCAATCTGGAACAATGACGCCCACCTCGAAGGCGACGACACACTGGTTTTTGTGTTGCATGACAGCCCCAGC
>CAZHLB010000373.1:4947-6744 GCA_964533005.1 uncultured Saprospiraceae bacterium | reverse complement strand
GCTCACCTCAAAAAACTTGTCCAATTTGAAGCCCACCTTGAGGATGCTGATGGCGGACATCTCCATTTCGGTCGAAGAAACCTCGAAGCCCAGCACTTTGGTCTGTTTGGAACTGCCGATGCCCTTGCGGTCTCGAATCTCCATCGTGCCCAACTCGGCAATGGCTCGTTCCACCCGCTCCTGCAAAAGTCCCTTCGCCCGGCTGAAATCTTCGATGGCAGCTTTTTCCTTGAGCCGGGCAATCATCGGGTTGAGCGCTTCGGAAATGGCGACGCCGCAGGGAGTATCTACTTTCGAGCCTTTCACGTAGATTTTGCCCTCCTCCGTTTTCAGCAACGTAGCCATGATTTGGTTCACCAGGAAGCAGGTATATTTCGAGGCGACTTCGTTCAAAATGTCCACCGCACCGGTGGCTTCGTTTTCATACCAGCTTTCGTAAAGCGTGGCGGAAGTGTCTTTCAAAGCCACGAAATCATTGAACATCAGCTTTCTAACGTAGGGGTGATGCTTCTCATATTCTTCCGCAACCCTGCCTTTCAAGCTGTCGGTGAGGTTCATCCGATTTGACACGTGGCGCAGCAGCGAGAGGTTAAAATCGTGAATCAACTGGTCGAATTCCCTGGCGTAGCGGTACGGGTTGGACAAAATAGGGAGCGCATTTTCAAGGTCGACGTCGGTCGTGAAATCGGAAGGCACGTACTTGATTTGAACCTCCTTTGGGATGTTGGAATATTCGTCGTCGCCTTTGAATTGCTTGTACGCCAGGAAACCGAGGAAGCCGGCGACCACCAAAAAAAGCAACAGCCTGCCAATGCTGAATCCTTCTTGCGGAGCGCCGGCAGTGTCAGACGCCGCTCTTTGGTAATTACTATTTCGGAAAAAAGTAGCCATTGTGCAGTTATTGATTTTTCAAAACTTTCCACTTGCCGCCGCATACTTGCCTACCCGCCTACTTTCTACTCGCCTACTTTCCAGGCAGCAAAGTGGAAAAGCCTTTCGTTACTTGCCTGTATGTTATCTAATGCTGATTCTTAGTTGTTTTGATTTCTCAAGAATGAAGGTTAGTTTAGCAAGCCATGCCGTCGGGCGTGGCTTTTTTTTTCAGGTTGATGGAGTTGATAAGGGTTGATAAGGGTTGATTTTGCTACAAAATCAACCCTTATCAACCCTTATCAACTCCATCAACTGCTTGCATCAGCAATCCGCATTTCTCTCTCGCAGGTAATAAATCAAGTCAGTCGCCGGAAACTTTTCGATGCCAAGTTGCCTGCCCAACGTTATCAATTGCCCCCGGTGAAAAGTCGAGTGATTCATGCAGTGGTGAACCATCCAGGCGGCTTGCTGGCTCGCCTCGCCGTAGGAAATCGTTTTGAAATGAAGTACCCGGGCGAAAAAATCATCCGGCTGATTATCAATAAAATGGATGAAATCGAGGGAAGTTTCACGGACTTTGGTGAACACGTCGGACATGGTTCCTTGAAAATCTTTGCTCGGAAGTTGTGAGGGTGAAACGCCTTGCAAACGTTGCAGCCAAAGCAATTCGGCGTCCCAAATGTGCAGCAATGTCAACTTGACCGAAGGGAAACTAGTCTCGATATACCTTTCAAGCAAGTCATCGGACTGGTTGGAAAAGACTTCAATCAGGCGCTCGTTTGCCCAAAGATTGTAGCGGGTGTAATCTTGATAAATCGTCTTCATGGCGAAAATTTGGCTCCTGCCGGGTTTGGGAAAAAGTGTAGCCCAAAAACAAAATTTTGGGGTGGCCCCAAAGCCAAAAAGGGTGTTTGGGCGCCCAGT
>CAZHLB010000373.1:0-4937 GCA_964533005.1 uncultured Saprospiraceae bacterium | reverse complement strand
TGCCTAAAATTTGCCTCCTGCCGGGTTTGGTAAACGGTGCCGCAAAACTCAATTTTGGCGGTCACCCCCTTCGCAAAACTGTTTTTTGGCGACACCTTTTTCCCAAACCCGGCAGGAGCCTGAAAAACTTGCCGAAGGTAGAAAATCCACTTGTTCATTTACCTTTCACCGGGCGAAGCGTTTTGCCTTTTCAACCATGATTTATCAGCAACAAACCATCAATTGCCGGGGTCGCCTGCTCGACTTGACAAAGCCTGTCGTGATGGGCATTTTGAACGTGACGCCCGACTCATTCTTCGCAGGCAGCAGGCTTGAATCGCCGGGCGACGTGCTTCGCCAGGCAGAAAAAATGCTGTCGGAAGGAGCGGCGATTTTGGATGTCGGCGGAATGTCGAGCCGACCGGGTGCGGCAATTTTGAGCGAAGATGAAGAATTAGCGAGGGCGTTGCCAGCGGTGGAAGCCATTGTTAAAAACTTCCCGGAGGCACTGATTTCCATTGACACCATCCGCTCGCAAGTGGCGAAAACTTGCGTCGAAGGAGGGGCAGGCATCGTCAACGACATTTCCGCCGGTCGCTTCGACGACAAAATGTATGAGACGGTGGCTGCCCTCGGCACACCATATATATTAATGCACATGCAAGGCAAGCCGGAAACCATGCAGGTCGAGCCGGAATATGCAGAAGTGGTGCGGGACGTGCTGGATTTTTTCATCCGGGAACTGGGCAAGCTGCGCTCGCTTGGCGTGAAGGATGTGATAATTGACCCGGGCTTCGGTTTTGGCAAAACGGTCGAGCACAACTATCGCTTGCTGACCCACCTGCACGTTTTTCAAATGCTCGAAGCGCCTGTTTTGGCAGGCATTTCCCGAAAGTCCATGATTTGCAAAGTGCTGAAAGTCAACCCGGAAAGGGCGTTGAACGGCACGACGGCTTTGCATGTCATCGCCTTGCAGCAAGGCTCAAAAATCTTGCGGGCGCACGACGTGCGGGAAGCGGTGGAGGTGATTCAGCTTTTCCAAGCTGTCGAGAATAGCCAGCTTGGAGAGAGATGATTTGATGAGAAAAAAATTTTGCAAAATTTTTTTTCTCATCAAATCATCTCTCTCCGTATGGCTTTTCTTCATAATCCTTGAAATTCCCCACCTTCGCCCATCAAAAAAATCAAGGCACTTTGGAACAACTAACAGAAGACATCCTAAAAAAAGTAGCGCTTCGGTTTTTCAGGCACTACTACAAATACCGCCTTCGCTACGAAGACCAGCCGGTTACTGCCAAATACGACATGGAAGGCGTCGGCGGCATCGTCGCTGATGGTTTCTATTCTTTCAAAAAGCCCGACGGCAGAGACTTCTCTGCCACTTTCGAGGCAACTTCCCGTGCTTCAAAAAATGAGGTTCTTTTCAAACATCAGGTCAAGGTGCTTTTTTGGGACGGGCTCGCCATTGCCGCCGTTGCCACGGTTTTCTTGTTCAGCCTCAATTCTCTCTACCAATTTCATCGCCTCGATGAGCGGGAACTGCCCTTTCGCATTGGCTTGGTGATTTTGAGCCTCATCGGTTTTTCCGGCATTTACCAATTCATTGCCCGCAATTTTCGCCGCTACCGCTACATCTACGCCGTCGAGCAATTCAAACGCTACCACGCTGACGAACAATGGATTGCGCTTGCCACCGACGTTTTCGACCACCCGAATGACCGGCATTTTCGAGAATTAAAAAGCCAATGCGTTTTCAACGGCATCGGCTTGTTGATGGTGGACAAAGCCCTCGACCCAAAGATTTTAATCACGCCCAGCCGGCGGGATATTTTCAAAGGAAAGCGAAACGTCGTGCCGTTTTTTTCGAGGGTGACGCTGCCCGCCAAAATGCAGGAAACCAAGTACGGGAACTGGTGGACGACCTTCCGGTCGGGAATGCCGGAGCTTTTTCAGAGGGACAAATCCTTGCAGCGATTCCGCCGGTCGTATTATGCGCAATTGTTCGTGACCGTGCTTTGCCTGAGTTTGCTCGGGGTCATTTTTGCCAAAGAGTATGAAAACAAAGGCTTGGATGTGGTGAAAAAGGAAGAATTCCGGGACGAACTCGCTAAATCGCAGTCGAACAACGTGCCGGAGCAGCCTGAATACCTGAGAGATTCGGCGGAAAAAAAGACCCAACCGAAGCTGGAAGCGCAGGATAAATTTTGGAAAAACGACACCGAGCCTGCCTCTGAGCCGCTCGCCGATGCCAAAAATCAAACCTCCCCGGCAGCGCCCGCCGATGAATTTACCAGCCGGGGCGTTTCGGATGATTGGGTTTATGATTGCACCCGCTATTTCAATTTCGAGGGCAAAAAATACATCATCGAGGCAGGCATCTATCCTTCTTTTGATGCTGCAAAACCTCGCATTGACCAGTTGAGGAAAGCTAATTTGGAAGCCGCTGCCGTCGGGCTTTCTTGTTTTTCAAAAAAGGAGAAAGGATTTGTCGTGTACCTGGGAGGCGTGTTTTACAATTCGGAGGAGGAAGCCAGAAGCACCGCAGCCAACCTGAGTTTGGAACAAAGCATGGAGGTTCACCCAGCCATTTCCTGGAAAATCAGGACGTTGGAGCTTGCGAAATAGCCACAGTTGATTTCCCACAAAGTCCGCAAAGAAGCAAAGGGCGATAAGTCACGTGACTTATCGCCCTTTGCTTCTTTGCGGACTTTGCAGGAAAACGCTTACCAATAAATAATGTAAAGCGCCAATAGCATTCCCATCACCAGTACCGTCCCTACCGCAAAAGCGCCACCCAGACCGAAATCTTTCGGGTCAACTTTCATTGCCTTCGGGTTGTCCTTGCTCTTCGGGTCGGCTAGGCTCAAAATCACCATCAGCGCAACGAGAATGAGGAACACAATGCCCATCCGGTCGAGGAAAGGAATCTGCGGCGTGAGGAATTTGAACGCCGTCGAAAGAGGGATGGTCAAAAGTGCGGCGACCAAAGCTGCCAGCGCCGTCGTCCTTTTCCAGAAAAAACCGAGCAAGAAAATGGCGACCACACCCGGCGAAATGAAGCCAGTATATTCCTGAATGTATTGGAACGCCTGGTCGAGCACCCGAAGCTGCGGCGCAACGAGCAGCGCAATGACGAATGCAACCAAAATCGTGATGCGGCCAATGTTGACCTGCTTCACTTCCGAAGCCTCCCGGTTGAAAAATTTCTTGTAAATGTCCAGGGTAAAAATGGTCGCGATGGAGTTTGCCTTACCCGCCAACGAAGCGACGATGGCTGCCGTGAGTGCCGCAAACGCAAGACCTTTCAAGCCAGCCGGGAGCAGGTTCGTCAGGACGCCGTAGGCTCTGTCGGGTTTGAGCGCCTCTTTGGCAACGCCGTCAACGACCACTGAATCGAGCATTTCCTGCTGGAACAGACCTTCTTTGTGAAGCACGTATGCAGCAATGCCCGGCAGCACCACAATCACCGGCATCAACATTTTCAGGAAAGCGGCAAACAAAATACCCTTGCGAGCGGTGGGCAAACTTGCGCCGAGCGCCCGCTGGGTGATGTATTGATTGCAACCCCAATAATTCAGGTTGGCAATCCACATCCCGCCGATTAGCACCGACAAGCCGGGCAAGTCCATGTACGCATCCCGCTGCCCGCCTCTGCCGTCGGGAATCATTCTTTCACCTTCCGACAAAATCATGGAGAAGGACTCCGGCGCTTTTTCCCGCAGCAAGCCCAAACCGGCAAATGCGCCATCGGCGCCAAATTGCTGCGCCACCAAATCCAGCGCCAGGTAGGTCGTCGCCAAGCCGCCGAGGACGAGGACAGCAACTTGAATTACGTCCGTGTAGCCAATCACTTTCATGCCGCCCAGTGTGATGATAATGGCGAAAATGGTCAGGAAAAACATGCAGGCGTAGAAGTTGAAACCCGAAATGGTCTGCACCGCCAAAGCGCCGAGGTATAGAATCGAACTGAGGTTGACGAACACGTAAACCAGCAGCCAAAACACCGCCATCAGCGTCGCCACCGTCTGGCTGTATCGCTGGTTGAGGAATTGAGGCATGGTGAAAATGCGGTTCTTGATGTAGCCCGGCATGAAGAAAATGGCGACAAAAAGCAGCGTCAGCGCCGCCATCCATTCGTAGGTGGAAATCGCCAAGCCCATCGCAAAACCGCTGCCGGACATGCCGATAAACTGCTCTGCAGAAATGTTGGAAGCGATGAGGGATGCGCCGATTGCCCACCAGGTCAGTGCGCCTTCGGCGAGGAAGTAGTCAGCGGAAGACGTGGCTTTCGCCTTTTTTTTCCGGTAAATCCAGTATCCGTATGCTGAAACGATAAAGAAGTAGAGGAAAAAGACGATGTAGTCTCGAATGTGAAGTTCGTTTTGCATGATTTGAATTTTTGCGAAAAGAAGGCAAGAATGGGGGAACGGCAAAATTTTTATTTGCGGCTAAAACAAACCTCAAGAAAAAAAAAGCCCCGAAGCGAAAGCTTCGAGGCTTGAAAGTGATCCCGCAGGGATTCGAACCCTGGACCCCTTGATTAAAAGTCAAGTGCTCTACCGGCTGAGCTACGAGATCATTTTTAAAGGTGCTTTTTTCAAAAGCGGGGCAAAGATACACGGGGGTTATACAAATGCAAGAGCGGTCAATTTTTTTTCAAAATGCCTGAAAAACCTCCCTGAAACAGGCTCGCCGGGGGTTTGGTTTCCGGCGAAAAACAAAAATTTTCAGCTTGGTAAAAGTGTCGCCAAACTCCAGTTTGGCGAAGGGCGTGACCTCCGCCAAACTGGAATTTTGCGGCACTTTGCTTCACCCAAACTTGGCAAAAGCCATATTTTCAACCCGGTGGCGATGCCTGAAAAACAGCTTCGAGGAACATTTCATAGTCTGAATAATCCTGCAAAAAAGTCGCAGCTCACAATTTTTTAAACACTTCAAAATAACCCTTTCGGAGGATG
>CAZHLB010000372.1:0-6752 GCA_964533005.1 uncultured Saprospiraceae bacterium | reverse complement strand
GTGTAAATCCGCCCAATCCGCGTCATCCGCGTTCCCATCCTCCTCGCGTCTCAAAAGTGTCAAAAGTCTAAAATCAATCGTCATGGGAAAAAACAGACTTGAAGCTTTCAGCGACGGCGTCCTCGCCATCATCATCACCATCATGGTGCTTGAAATCAAAATTCCGCATGGGGCGGAATGGTCAAATTTGAGCAGCCTGCTGCCCATTTTTTTAAGCTACCTGCTCAGCTTTACATTCATCGCCATCTACTGGGGCAACCATCACCACTTGCTGCACACAGTGAAAAGAGTCTCAACCGGCATTCTCTGGTCGAACACGAACTTGCTGTTTTGGCTGTCGCTCATCCCTTTCGCCACCGGCTGGATGGGCGAAAATCATTTCAGCCGGAACACGGTCATCACGTATGCGGTGCTTCAAACTTTGTGCGGCATGTCCTACCACATTTTGCAAAAGATGATTCAAGCCTGCCACAAAACCGATGAGCATCTGGCGAAAGTGTATGCGGCGCATGAGCGCAAAGGCTTGATTTCATTGGTGGTTTACGCTGTTTCTATCGGGGTCGCTTTCTTCAATACTTTCATTTCGGGCGTACTGTTTTTTGCGGTGACAGCGCTTTGGATTGTGCCGGATAAGAACATCGAGCGGGCGATGAAGGAGTAATTCCAAACAGCTTTTTAAGCCAATTCCTTGCAAGCCCGATAGATGTCGCTCCAGTCTTTTCTCTCCTTCACAACCGTTTCCAAATATTCCAGCCAGACCGTTTTGTCTTGTGCCGGGTCTTTCACAATGGCGCCGGTGATACTTGCCGCCAGGTCATGCGCCTTCAAAATGCCGTCGCCAAAATGCACCGCCAGTGCCTGCCCGCTTTGGACAACCGAGATGGCTTCGGCAGTGCTGAGGGTTGCGGTGGGGATTTTCAGTTTGGTGCGACCATCTTCGGTTTTGCCGCTGCGAAGCTCCCGGAACATCGTGACGAGGCGGTGAATTTCCTTCACCGGCGCAGAGTTTGGCGGCAGTTCGAGCGCCTTTCCAATTTTTTCCACCCTGGTTTTCACGATGTTGACTTCTTCTTCCAGCGAGTTTGGCAGAGGCATCACGACCGTGTTGAAGCGGCGGCGGAGAGCGCTCGAAAATTCGTTCACGCCCTTGTCCCGGTCGTTGGCGGTGGCGATGATGTTGAACCCTTTTCGAGCCTGCACCTCGATGCCCAACTCAGGCACGGGCAATGTCTTTTCCGATAAAGTGGTAATCAGCGAATCCTGCACGTCGGAAGGAATGCGGGTCAATTCTTCCAGCCGGACGACTTTGCCTTCTCTCATTCCATTCATCACCGGGCTGGGCACGAGCGCCGCCACCGAGGGACCTTCGGCGAGCAATTTGGCGTAGTTCCAGCCGTAGCGAAGGGCTTCTTCATTCATGCCAGCCGTGCCTTGCACCAGCAAGGTCGAGTCGCCGGAAACGGCGGCAGCCAGGTGTTCGGAAACCCACGTTTTTGCCGTGCCGGGGATGCCGAGCAGCAGCAGCGCCCGGTCGGTGACGAGGGTGCTGACTGCAATTTCGATGAGGCGGCGGCTGCCGAAATATTTCGGCTCGACTTCGACGCCGTTTTCCAGTTTTCCGCCAAGCAAATAAGTCACGACTGCCCAGGGCGAGAGCCGCCAATTTTCGGGGCGAGGCTTGTCATCTACTTCTGTAAGTGCTTGCAATTCAGCGGCGTAGATTAGTTCCGCATGTGGGCGGAGGATTTGGTCGAGCTGGTTCATTTTTTAGGACTGAGGGATGAGGACTGAGGGATGAAGCTGACTTTTGAATCAGCTTGAGTGGGGCAAGATTAGGGAATTGTAACTATTTGGCACGTCTCGCTGAGTCGCCTTTGTCATTCCCGCAGGGAACCCGTTCAGCAGCGGTCAAGCGACTTGAACGGGTTCCCTGCGGGAATGACAAAGGCGACTCGGCGAGCGGCTCAAAGCGGCTTTGAATTTAACTTCGAAATAGGTAGTAAAAACCTGCACCGAGGGCAGGCGACCGCAAGGGGCGCCCGTAAAATTCCTATCGCATTTCCTCGAAAGCGTGCTCGGAATGCTCGCCCTTTCGATTCTGCTCAGCCAACGTCCACTCGTCGCTGGCGGAAGTTTGCAGCCAGAGATTGCCGGAGCGCCGAAAGACCTGGACGTTCAAGCCATAGTTTTCCCAGAAACGGTCTTCCAAAGTGCTGACTTTCAAGTGAGCATCAATGCCCAGGTCGCCTTCGACGTGGATGGAGCGCACCTCGCCGATGGTCTTTTCCGGGTCGAGTTGCTGGCGGGCGGGAGAAGGCTTGTGGCTCTCGTGTTTTCCGATGTAAAATTCCAGTTTGAGGAAGGGAAACTTTGCATGGAATTCCGCCTTGATGTCTTTCAATTTTTTGTTGTCGGTGATTAACATGGCTTACGATTTTGAGTAGGTTGAAAATTCAAATTAAGCTCGCAAGGCAAAGATTTTCAGTGAGATAGGTCAGTCTTGCAGGTGATTGGTGATTGGTGATTAGTGATTGGACACCCCAATCACCAATCACCATTCACCAATCCCCGTTTACCTTTGCTCCCCTCACCAAGCGACCTTCTCTTTCAAAACAGTTCAACCATGAAAAAGCATTTGACGACGCTCTGTTTTCTTGCCCTGGCAGGGATGATTTTTACTGCTTGCAACAGTGAAAAACAACAGGCGGAAACTTCAAAACCCGCCGAGCTCGAAAGCCTGAAAATTGAAAAAAAGGCAGGTCCCGATTGCGACAAGCCCGACACCCTGCGCATGAACTGCGTGGAAGTCAACTTCTCTTATCCCACCATCAAAGAGGGCAGCGAGCCGCTGAAAAAAGCAGTGTCCGATTGGACGAGCATGTACGTCGTGGGCATTCTCGACCCGTCGGTAGAGCCAGACAAGATTCCCGCAGGCGCCTCGCTGGATTCTGCGGTGCAGAAATTTATTGACTTCCACCACCAGTCGGTCATTGATTCTGTCGGCGGCTCTTACTACTACATGGCAGACCTGACAGACACGGTTTTGCTGAACGATGGCAAACACCTCACCCTTAAATTGGACAGCTACACCTTCACCGGCGGGGCGCACGGAAACCCGCACGCAACGGTGGCAACCTTTGAAGCGGCAACTGGCAGAAAGGTAGAACTGACCGACCTGGTGACTGATTTGAATGCCTTGCAAACCCTGGCGGAGAAAAAATTCAGGGAGGTGAAAGCTGAAATTTTCCAACCGATGGAAGATGGCAGCCCCGGCTTCACTTTCGACCCGGAAGTCTTCCCGTTCAAGTTAGCTGACAACACCGGCTTGACCGACAAAGGCATCTTTTTTTGCTACGTGCCTTACGAAGTCACGCCCTACGCTTATGGCTTCACGGAATTCGTGATTCCTTTCGAAGAAATTCAAAGCATTCGCAAGCTGGAAAAATAGTGATTTGGTGGTTTGGTGATTTGGTGGATGGGACGTCTGACGTCCCAACACCAAATCACCAAACCACCAAATCACCAAATAAAACTAACCGCCCATGCGCCTGATTTTTACCATTTTATTGCTGCTGGCAATCCTGCCGGCAGGTTTTTCCCAAGACATAAACCCTGAAGTTGTTGGCAAAAAGCTCCTCGAAAAAATCGCCGGGCAACCTGACGATTTTCATTCCGTCCACGTCGTCCTGGCAGACCGGGTGGACTTGGCGGCGCTGGATGCGGAGCTTTCCAGCCGCCGGGCGAAGCCGGAGGAGCGTTCTGAAATTGTATTGAATGCCTTGAAAATCAAGGCACAACAAACGCAAACTGACTTGTTGGCTTTGCTGAAAAACTCACCGCACGTGCAGGCGGAAACCATCCGCTCGTACTGGATTGCCAACGCCATTTTTGCCAAAATGAAACCGGAGATGATTGCCGAATTGAGCCGCCGCCCCGACGTGGCTTGGATTGGTTTGAACGGCAAATTAGAACTGGAAAAATTCGAGTGCGCCCCGCCGCCGCCCAACTTCGTGCCCAACGGAAAAGAGGTGGGTTTGTCCGTCATCAACGCACCTGCGCTTTGGGCGATGGGCTACACGGGTTACGGACAAATTGCTTTCACCAACGACACCGGCATTGACCCAAGCCATCCGGCGCTCGCCAGCCGCTACCGGGGTTTTTCCGTGCCGAAAGAACAAGCTTGGTTCGACGTGGATAGCCTGCTGAATCCAACTGGCGACTACACGCCAGTTGATTGCCACTATCACGGAACGCACGTCACCGGTACTATTCTCGGTCTCGACCGATTGCAAAATGACACGATTGGCGTGGCTTTCAACGCTCAGTGGATTGGCTCGCCGACCATCCAGCCTTGCAGCGAAACGGGCACGGAAGACAACGTCGCCGCCTTCGAATGGTCGCTCGACCCCGACGGCAACCCTGCCACGACCGACGACCAACCCGACATCATCAACAACTCCTGGTACGACCCTTCGCTCGACACGGCGGACTGTTTTAGTGTCTATGTGCCGATTTTAGAAGCGATGGAAGCGGCTGAGATAGTAGTCGTTTTTTCCGCAGGAAATGCGGGCCCCGACCCCAGCACCATCACGCCGCCGCACAATATCAACCTGAATTTAGTGAACAGTTTCACGGTCGGTGCGCTGAATGGAAACGTTGTTTCCTTGCCCATCGCCAGTTTTTCCAGCCGGGGGCCCTCGACTTGCGGCGGCGACAGCTCGATTTTGATTAAGCCGGAAGTTTCTGCGCCGGGCGTCTCGGTTCGCTCGTGCATTCCCGGAGGGTATGATTTTTTGCAAGGCACTTCGATGGCTTCGCCGCACGTGAGCGGTGCGGTTTTGCTACTGAAAGAAGCCTTCCCAGAACTCACTGCGCAGGAATTAAAACTCGCACTTTACTACACCTGCACCGACCTCGGCGACCCCGGCGAGGACAATGTCTTCGGCATGGGCGTCATCAATGTCTTGGCTGCTTTCAACCACTTGCTCGAACTGGGGCACGTGCCTGTTTCGCCGCACAAAAGCCTCGACCTTTTGATGGTGGACATGCAGGCGGAAAGCTTTGCCTGCAACAATGAAATTCATGCTTCGCTGGTGGTGGAAAATGCAGGTCTCGACACAGTGTATTCCTTCGAGGTTGCCTGCGAATTTGACGCTATTAATAATGTGCATCCCTGGGCGGGAGTGCTTGCGCCGGGGCAACGAATCAAAATCGTCCTGCCCACATTTTTAGCCGTAGCAGGTGAAAGCGAACTGACCATCCGCCTGCAAAATCCAAACGGCGCTGCCGACCAGCGACCGCTGAACGACATTTTCAAACGCAAGGTGATAGTCACCGACCGGGAGCGTTTCCCGGCGCACGTGGAAGGCAACGCTTCGGCTGGAATTTGTGAAAATACGCCTGCTTTGCTGCGAGGCGAATACGATGGCACCGGCTCGGTGCAGGTGAAATGGTTCGACCAACCCGTCGGCGGCAATTTGCTCGGCGAAGGCATCACTTTCGTCACGCCGCCGCTGGCGCAGGCGGATACTTTTTATGCGGAAGCCACCTATTTCGAGCATGTTGGCTTGGCGGAAAAAGACAGCGGCGACAACCAAATTTCAGACTTGAAACACGTCGGCTTGACCTTCGACGTGCATGAAAACGTCACGTTGAAATCCGTCAAAGTCTATACCGAGGCAACCGGTTTGCGGCAAATTTTGCTGCTCGATTCGGCTGGCGTCACGCTCAGGCAAACCATCAAAAACATCACCTTGATTGGCGAAGCCCGCGTTGAACTTAACTGGGAAATCCCGCCGGGAAAGGGTTATCAAATTGTCTTGGAAGGAGGCAAATCGTTGGTTATCAATTCGTCCGGCGCTGTTTTTCCTTACGAAATTGATGCCGCCTCCATCACTGGAACGAGCGATGGGCAAGGCGCAAACGGAGTTTGGTACTTTTTCTACGATTGGGAAATTCAAATTGCCGAGCCGTGCAGCCGCACGGCTGTCCCGGTGGAGGTGATGCCTGGCGGCACGATGCCTTCCGCAGCCTTCCTCCCTTCTGCCGACAGCCTCGACTTGCAAGCCTCCGGCGGCGGTTTGGTCAGTTTCACCAACCTGAGCGCCTCCGCCACCGAGTGGCATTGGAACTTCGGCGACGGCGAAACCAGCAGCTTAGAAAATCCTTCGCACACCTACGATTCACCTGGCATTTACATCGTTAGCCTGACCATTCTCGACCAAAGCGGCTGCTCCGGTTTTACCCTCGACACCATCGAAGTGACCGACACGCACCTCAGCGGAACTCGCCAACCTTTGCCTGGCGAAGATTTCGTGGAGGTTTTTCCAAACCCGGTGCAGGATTTTCTGACTGTTCATCTTGAGTTGGAACGTCCAAAATCCGTCGGTTTGACGCTCTGCGACCTGGCTGGAAAAGTGGTGAAAGCGATTGATTTTCAGCTTGTTCAGGCGAATTCGGTGGAATTGGATGCCGCCGGGTTGGCAGAAGGAGTTTATTTTCTTTCGGTAGAAATCAATGGGAGTCGCTCGGTTTGGAAGGTGGTGAAAATTTAACCGGGAGTGATTTCCCGCAAAGTCCGCAAAGGAGCAAAGGGCGCTAAGTAAACATGACTTGGCGCCCTTTCTTCTTTGCGGAAACCTGCTTTAGCTTCGCCTCCGATTGGGGTGTTGGCTCATGTGGCGTCTGAGTGAAATATCTGTCTGCAAGTCTGCACGTCTGCAAGTCGCTTTGTCATTCTCGAAGAGAACCTC
>CAZHLB010000371.1:0-6765 GCA_964533005.1 uncultured Saprospiraceae bacterium | reverse complement strand
ATCCGTGCAAATCCGCCGCATCCGTGTCATCCGCGTTCCCATCCTCCTCGCGTCCCTTTTTACTACGGACTCAAAAGAAATCCACCTGCACCATATCGTCCAATTTCAGCCCAAGCAAGCTGCTCGCCTTCCCCATGTTCACCGCAATTTCCAGGTATCCGGCAGAATTAAACAGGCACAAAGTCTCGCCAATCGGCACGTCGTGGTAGTGTGTGCTGAGTTGGGTAATGGGGTCGTTTCGCTTGAAATACAAGGCAAAGCGGCGGTCGTTGCGCACCTTCTCGAACAATTCCTGCGGCACGTTCACCACCGCATTTTCATAGTGGTCAATGTAAATCACAGAACCCCTGATTTGCGAAGTGCTAATCACTGGTTGCAAGGCGATGCGCCGCTCGAACTGGCTGGCGGGCAAGCCAATTTCATGCAAAGGCTTGCCAAAAGACAGGTGCTCGACGGCGTCTGCGAAGATGTCTTTCAGCGGAAAAGGGCTGTCGCCGTCGTATTCGATGCGATAGACTTCGGCGGGCAATTCGTCGAACATGAGTGAAAAAATGCCGTTATCGGGCCCCACGAAATAGTGCCCATCCATGCGAAAAGCGATGAAATCTACCCTGCCAGAAAGGTTGTTGACGCTGACTAAATGGATGGTGTTTTCCGGAAAATGCAGGTAAGCGTTTTTCAGCACGAAAGCCCCTTGGACGATGTCATAAGGCTTGACGTTGTGCGTCACGTCAACGATTTGCAGTTCCTCGTTCCGGCTCAACATGGCGCCTTTGAGGATGGCGACGTAGTAATCCGTCAGCCCAAAATCAGTGGTCAAGGTTGCGATGGACATGCAGTAGCGGTTTAGTCAAAGCATGGTGGGTGATTGGTGAATGGTGACTGGGAAGCCCAATCACCAGTCACCATTCACCAATCACTTTAAATTCTCAACGTGCGAGGGAAACTTTGCCTGTCAGGATGGAGTTGTTCGGCGGCTTACCGGGGAACTTCAACGATTGAACCAAAAATGGTCTGCGGCTTTCTGGTTTTAGCGATTGGGCGAGGAAACAGGCTGAATGCCCCCGCCCAAAACAACGCCGTGAAACCAGTTTTTTAACCCGGCGTTTACAAGCGGCGACCTAACTTTGAGCACAAAAGTAATTTTGATTGCTGAATGGCTAAATGGTTAAATGGTTGGAGGGTTAAATGGCTGGATGGCTTAATCATCCAGCCATTTAACCCTCCAACCATTTAACCATTTAGCCATTCAGCCATTCAACCATCTATCAATTTGAGCGAAATCATTTTAACCATCGAAGGCGTTGACCCCGTCGAATTGTACGGTGAAAACAACGCCAAACTCAACCTCCTTCGCAAAGCCTTTCCAGACATTTCCATCACGGCTCGGGGCAGCAACCTCAAGTTGTCCGGCGAAAAAAAATACACGCAACGAGCCAAGGACAAGTTCGAGCAAATGGTCAAAGTCCTCAGAACCCGCAAGGAACTGCCCGTGCAGATGGTCGAGGAGCTTTTGCTGAACGGGACACACGTTTTCGAGCACCACGTTTCCAGCGAAGATGCCAAAGTGCTGGTGCATGGCAACGACGGAAAAGTCATCAAAGTCAAGACCGTCAACCAGCAGAAAATGGTGGATGCCTGCCGGGACAACGACGTCGTGTTTGCGGTGGGCCCCGCAGGCACCGGCAAAACTTACACGGCAGTGGCGCTGGCGGTGCAAGCCTTGAAAAACCGGACGGTCAAAAAAATCATCCTGACCCGCCCGGCAGTGGAAGCAGGCGAGAGCCTCGGCTACCTGCCCGGCGACTTGAAGGAAAAAATTGACCCCTACCTGCGCCCGCTCTACGATGCCCTCGACGACATGATTCCGGCGGAAAAGCTGAACAACTTCATGGAGACCCGCATCATCGAGATTGCGCCGCTGGCGTACATGCGGGGGCGTACGCTGGACAATGCTTTCATCATTTTGGACGAAGCGCAAAACACGTCTTCGCTGCAAGTCAAAATGTTCCTCACCCGCCTGGGTCCTAGCGCCAAGTGCATCCTGACCGGCGACCTTTCGCAGGTGGATTTGCCGATGAACGTGAAGTCTGGCTTGCGCAAAGCCATCGAATTGCTCACCGGCATCGAAGGTATCGCCGTCGTGCAATTGACGGCGGACGACGTGGTGCGGCACCGGCTGGTGAAGGAGGTGATTCGGGCTTACGAAAAGGATGCGGAGAAGCAGCGGCGGCTTTGGGAGAAGGAGCAGGGGCTGAAGGAGGAGGAGGAGTAAGTGGTTGACGTTTCCCAGCAAAAAAGCGCAGGCTCATGCAAGAACCTGCGCTTTTTCTTTTTGCTCGTTTTTGTCGCACCGCTTTTAATTTCCCCTCTTTCTACCTGCCCAACCTCCCCTTCGCCTATTTTTGCCCGCCCTTTCCGACCATGCTTTCATTTTATTCACTACAAAAATTCATTCCCAGTATGAAATTGAACTCAACATTTCGCCTTTGGCTGATGCTTGCAGCACTGTTGACTGGCACTGCCGCTTTTGCGCAGCAGCGCCCGCTCGACATTGCGTTGGAGCATGTGCGCACCCACTACGCTGACTGGAATCTGACCAGCCAGGATGTCGAAGACATGGTCGTCAGCGACCAGTACACCGACAAATCCACCGGCATTTTCAGGGTATATTTCACCCAGCAGTACCAGGGGGTTCCGGTTTACAATGCCATTTTGAATCTCAGCATCACGAAAGACGGCAAGGTCTTTCACGTCGGCAAACGCTTCGTGCCGGAGCTTGCGAGCAAGGTGAACTCCACCCTCCCGGCGCTGACGGCAGAGGATGCAGTTCGCAAAGTCATCGCTCACCTTGAACTGGCGAGCGAGCCTTTGCAGCTTGTTCGCAAAGAAGGCGAGTTGGAGTTTGTGTTCGCAAAAGGCAACCTGACCATCCGGGACATCAAAGCCAAACTGCGCTACCACGTTGGAAAACAAGGCGTTCAACTCGCCTGGAACGTCGAGTTCGCTCCGAAAAAATCCTCCGACCAGTGGAGCATGCTCGTCGATGCCGCCAGCGGCGAAATCCTTCGCAAAGACAACTGGACAACTTACTGCAAACTCGAACCCGGCATGTTCCGCCACGTGGACGGCGGCAGCAACGAGGCTGCGCACCATGTTCACGAAGCGGTGACTTACGATTTTAGCTTGGTCAACGAGCCACTTTACAACGTGTGGCCCCTGCCTTACGAAAGCCCCATTCACGGGCCTCGCACCCTGCTGACCAATCCTGCCGACCCGACCGCTTCGCCTTTCGGCTGGCACGATACCAACGGAACGGCAGGCGCTGAATTCACCATCACGCAGGGCAACAACGTCCATGCCTACGCCGATACTGCCAACATCGGCTCGTCCATCGGCGACGAACCGGAGGGCGGCGCTGACCTGCATTTCGACTTTTTCTTCGACCCGGCGCTCGAGCCGAACCAATACCAGGATGCTGCCATCACCAACTTATTCTACATGAATAACGTGATGCATGACTTCTCCTACCACTACGGTTTCACGGAGCAGGAAGGCAATTTCCAGGTCAACACCTACGGCAACGGCGGCGCAGGCGGCGACGACGTGCAAGCCCAGGGGCAAGACGGCGGCGGCACGAACAACGCCAACTTTGGCACACCGCCCGATGGCTTGCAGCCGCAGATGCAGATGTTCCTCTGGGGCTCAGCCGGCAGCAAATTTCTGACCGTGACCGAGCCTGCCAGCGTTGCCGGCTCATACGTGACCATCCTGCCTGGCACGGGCTGGGGCCCAGGCTCGTACATCACTGACACGACCAATATTCAAGGTGAAGTGGTGCTGGTGGACGACGGCTTCGAGACGCCTACCGATGGCTGCCAAGCCTTGCTGAATGCAGCCGAAATCAATGGAAAGGTAGCGATGATTGACCGGGGCGATTGTCAGTTTAGCTCCAAAGCATTGAAGGCGCAGGAAGCTGGCGCTCTTGCCGTTTTGATTTGCAACATCCCCGGCGCAACCAACACGGCTGCGCTTGGCGCTGGTTTGGATGCAGGTCTAATCAATATTCCAGTCGTGATGGTTTCGGTGGAAGACTGCCAGACCATCCGCCAGTTTGCCGGAAACGGCTTGGTCGTCACCTTCGGCAACCCCGGCGTGGCTTCGCAATCCGACGGCGACCTCGACAATGGCATCATCGCCCACGAATACGGTCACGGCATCTCCAACCGCCTCACCGGGGGGCCCAGCAACACCAATTGCTTGGGCAACGCCGAGGAGATGGGCGAAGGCTGGAGCGATTTCATGTCGCTTGTCACCACGGTGAAACCCGGCGATACCGGCACGAAATACAGAGGCGTAGGCACCTACGTCGTTAATGGTGTGCCCACCGGCGAAGGCATTCGCCGCTATCCGTACACTACGGATATGTCGGTCAATCCGCTCACCTACAAAGACGTTGCACTCAGCCCCGAAGTCCACGACTTGGGCGAAGTTTGGAACATCATGGTTTGGGATTTGTACTGGGCGATGGTGGACGAATACGGCTGGGATGAAGACCTGTACAACGGCAACGGCGGCAACAACATGGCTATTCGCCTGGTGTTTGAAGGCATGAAAAACCAACCCTGCGAACCGGGCTTCGAAGACGGTAGGGATGCCATTCTATCCGCCGACACCGCACTTTACGGCGGCGTCAACGGCTGCCTGATTTGGAAAGTTTTCGCCCGCAGAGGTTTGGGCTTGAGCGCCAGCCAGGGCTTTTCCGTTGATGCCACCGACGGCGTGGAAGCCTTCGACCTGCCGCCGCTCTGCATCAACGCCGTGACGATTGACAAAACCGTCACAGACTTCATTCAGGCAGGTCAAGACATCGACGTCAAAATCAAAGTCGGCAACTTCAAACAGGAGACCATCACCGGCGTCAAAATCACCGACCAACTTCCCGACGGCGTTGGTTTGAAAGCTGGCTCCTCCAACCATCCCGCCACCGTGCAGGGCAACACAGTCACTTTTGATTTGCCCGACATGCCGTTCCTCGCAACGGATTCCATCACTTACAAATTAGTGACCGACCCTGCCAAATATTCCATCCGCTACTGGCTCGACGACGTGCTTGAAGACGATGAGAATTGGCTTCCTTACCCAATCCCATCGAACACTGCGCCCAACCCGACCAATTTCTTTACCACGCTGGACATTGATGCTCACAGCCCTGAATTTTCCTGGGTCGTGGAAGACCCGGAAACCGAAAGCCGCCAGGCTCTCGAGCTTGATGAAGCATACGCTTGGACGGTGACTGGCGCTCGCCCGACCTTCCGTTTTTACCATCGCTACGATACGGAACCCGGCGCCGACGGCGGCGTGGTCGAGGTGCGGCAACCCGGCAGCACTGAATGGAAAAGAGTGAACGGCAAAATCTTGCGCAACGACTACCCCGGCATTTTGCAGTACGGCACGTTCGCACAAGGCAATCTGTTTGCCTTCTCCGGTTTTAGCGGCGATGAGTTTGAAGCCACTTACGTTGACCTGAGCGAATGGGCAGGCGAGAAAATCGTCGTTCGTTTCCGCTTCGGCACCGACGCAAATACCGCTGGTTTCGCCTGGCTCGTGGACGACATGGAGTTCATGGATTTGTTTGCCTACAACGGCGAGGCTTGCATCACCAACAATCAAGGCTTCTCCGCCTGCGACACGCCCGAAGAAGAAGGCACCATCGTCGAATCGCAAATCGCTTCCGGCACGGAAGAAAAGCAACTCGAATCGCTGAACGTCGCCCTGTTTCCGAACCCGGCGAGCGATTACCTGCATCTGGTGCTCGGCAGCGAGCGGCAGCAAGACGTGAACGTGAGCCTGCTCACGCTCGACGGCAAACAAGTGCATTCGCAGGTAGCCAACGTTTTCGGCAACGAGGTGCTTTCGGTCAACGTGAACTCGCTTTCCGCAGGGCTTTATTTCGTGAAAATCAGCACGGAAGAAGGCGTTTTGGTGAGAAAGGTGATTATCGAGTAAGAGTCAATTTAGGCGGTAACTTGAAGTTACCGCCTAAATTACGGCAAGCAAAAAAGGCTTGGACGGAGGCGCTCCGTCCGAGCCTTTTTGCTTTTGTGAGTCCGGGTTTTTGCCTCAAATTTTTGCCTTTGAAAAAATAAAATCCGTAAAAAGCTGGACTGCCAATTTATTTTTTCTCCTACTTTTGTTTTGTCTTTTGAGTAAATCCTCTGTCAAGCAAGAGAATTTTTCCTCGCAAGTAGTTCTTCAGTAGTCCGGCAAGCCCAGCGTTGTAAGTTTTCCTTCCCGCTTTCCTGTCCTTTGTTCTACTCCGTTTCTACTTCGTCTGAATGAATTTTGCTTCGCACTGTATTTCCTCGCATTCGTTCACTTTTTCTTAATTCAGTTTCAGCAATGAACATTTTTGTTAGCAAACTCAATTTCGACACCACGGAAGACTACCTCCGTGAAATCTTCGAAGAGTACGGCGAAGTTGAATCCGCCAAGATTATCACAGACCAGTTCACTGGCAAATCCAGAGGTTTCGGCTTCGTGGAAATGCCCAACGACGACGAAGCAAAGGAAGCCATCAACAACCTTAATGAAACGGATGTAGACGGCAGAACCATTATTGTGAAAAAAGCTGAACCGAAAGAAAGTCGCGGCGGCGGCGGCGGTAGTCGTGGCGGCTTTGGTGGTGGTCGTGGCGGTGGCGGCGGCTAAGGAGGCGGCGGCCGTGGCGGAGGAGGCGGGACTGGCGGCTAAGCTCACAAAATA